>JAQWYJ010000020.1 GCA_029254005.1 Porticoccaceae bacterium
CACGACCCTATTCATGGTTATTTGCCCAGCGGTTGGACCGCGGAAAAATGGAAACAACTGCAAACCAGTGATCAGCAACAGGTTATGGAAGCATCGCGCCAATCCATGGCAACCCATGTTCAAGCTTTGTTGGATTTCCATAATATGGGTATACCGACATTTGATTACGGCAATAATATTCGTCAGGAAGCCTTTAATGCAGGATTGAAAAATGCATTTGACTTCCCCGGCTTTGTTCCCGCTTATGTTCGACCACTGTTTTGCCGCGGTATTGGACCATTCCGCTGGGTGGCACTGAGCGGAGATCCTGAGGATATTTATAAGACTGACGCCAAAGTCAAAGAGCTAATACCTGATGATAAACATTTGCACAATTGGTTAGATATGGCGCGACAACGAATTAGTTTCCAAGGACTGCCGGCACGCATATGTTGGGTTGGACTGGGCGAGCGTCATCGCCTTGCGATGGCATTTAATGAGATGGTCGCCAGCGGTGAGCTCAAAGCACCCATTGTCATTGGTCGTGATCACCTAGATTCCGGTTCTGTTGCCAGTCCTAATCGTGAGACAGAGTCTATGCTTGACGGCTCTGACGCAGTGTCAGATTGGCCTTTACTCAATGCGCTGCTAAATACCGCTAGCGGTGCAACCTGGGTATCCATTCATCACGGCGGCGGTGTTGGCATGGGTTACTCTCAGCATTCCGGTGTGGTAATAGTCGCCGATGGCACCGAGGCCGCCAGTAAACGACTGCAGCGTGTACTGTGGAACGATCCGGCCACCGGAGTTATGCGGCACGCCGACGCAGGTTATCAGTCAGCAATAGACTGCGCCGTGGAAAAAAAGTTAAACCTACCGATGTTGAATCGGACCGGTTCAGATACATCTAAGGAGCCCTAAAGTGAACAAGGCTAGCAAAAAAACGCTACTGACACCCGGTGATGTGTCTCTGTCACAACTGCGGTCTATTTACACTCAGGCACAGAGTTTTGAGCTCAATCACGACAACTGGCAGGCGATTGAGGAAAGTGCTCAAGCGGTGAGAGAAATTGTTGCCAAAGGCGATGCAGCCTACGGCATTAATACCGGTTTTGGCCTGTTGGCGCAAACTCGCGTGGATGATGACCAGTTGGCTCTATTACAACGAAACTTGGTGTTATCCCACTGTACCGGCGTTGGTGATCACTTGGACGAGGCTATTGTTCGGTTGATCATTTGTCTGAAGATTATCAGCTTATCTCAAGGACACTCGGGTATTAGCCGCGGGGCGGTTCAGTTATTGATGGATTTTTATCACCATGGCATTACTCCCTGTATCCCTAGCAAGGGCTCTGTGGGAGCCTCAGGGGATTTGGCACCCCTAGCTCATTTAGCGGCAGCGCTGATAGGTGTCGGCGATGTACGTTTCGAGGGAAAAACCGTGCCGGTCTCTGAAGCTATGAGCAAAACCGGATTATCGCCCATAGAGTTGGGCCCAAAAGAGGGTTTAGCACTGCTTAATGGTACTCAATGTTCCACCGCTCTGGCACTGGCTGGGCTGTTTGAGGCGGAGAACCTCTTTGCGGCGGCTACCGTCATTGGGGCGCTTTCGGTGGATGCTATGAAGGGTAGCACAGTACCTTTTGACCGGCGCATACACCAGTTGCGTGGGCAACCCGGTCAGATTGCCGTAGCTAAAAAATATCTCGAGTTTTTGTCTGGTAGTGATATCTTGGCCTCTCACGTCAACTGTGACAAGGTGCAGGATCCCTATTCACTGCGTTGTCAACCACAGGTGATGGGCGCCTGTTTGGATGTGTTGTCCAATAGTGCTCGGACACTGCAAATAGAAGCCAATGCAGTGACAGACAACCCATTGATTTTCGTCGATTCCCTAGAGGCCCTTTCTGGCGGTAATTTCCACGCTGAGCCTGTGGCTTTTGCCGCGGATAATTTGGCTTTAGCAATTGCCGAGATGGCATCCATATCTGAGCGGCGTATTTCTCTTCTAGTGGATCCTCATATGAATGGCGGTTTGCCGGCATTCTTGGTGGAGAACAGCGGCCTCAACTCTGGCTTTATGATTGCACAGGTTACTGCAGCTGCGCTGGTGTCAGAGAACAAAAGTTTGGCACATCCGGCCAGTGTTGACAGCATTCCCACTTCGGCAAATCAAGAGGATCATGTAAGCATGGCCACTTTTGCTGCGAGGCGTCTTTTAGATATGAGTGAAAATAGTCGCAATGTGGTTGCGGTGGAGGCACTGGGTGCGGCGCAAGCGGTAGAGTTTCATTTGCCGTATCATACCTCATTGCCACTTCAGCAGGTGGTGGCCAAAATTAGAACCTTGGTGCCCAGTTACACCGAGGACCGCTTCTTTGCCCCCGATATTGACGCGGCACAAACCTTAATCCAGAGCGGCTATTTCTTTGGGCTGGTGGCTGATATTTTGCCGTCAGGAGACCTATAACAATGGACGTAGTCAAGGTTGTACAGGCTGCCGGGCCCCTGCTAGTGAGTTTTCCTCACTCTGGTACTGAGGTCCCAAATTCCATTAAATCGCGCTTTACAGATGCAGGACAAGGGTTGGCAGATACAGACTGGTATGTGCCCCAATTGTATGATTTTCTGGCTCGCCTTCCGGTATCCACAGTGACTGCCAATTACTCGCGCTATGTCATCGATGTCAACCGATCTAGCGAAGGTGCCGCCCTTTATACTGGACAGCGAGAAACAGAACTCTGTCCCACCAGCACGTTTGCAGACCAACTCATCTATCGTGACGGTGAACTGCCAGATGAAGATGAAATTGCATTGCGTAGAGAACGCTACTGGCAACCGTATCATCAGACACTTTGTGCAGAACTGGAAAGAATCAAAGCCATCCATGGCTATGCGCTACTTTGGGACGCACACAGCATTGCTGCCGAGGTGCCGCGTTTCTTTGATGGCGTGTTGCCAACGCTCAATCTGGGCACAGCAGATGGACAATCCTGTGACCCTCCACTGGCTGAAGAGCTGCATTCAGTGATGCAGCAGAGCGGCTTTACGTCGGTGCACAATGGGCGTTTTAAAGGCGGATTTATCACCCGTCACTACGGAGATCCGCAGGCTTCAATACAGGCGGTGCAGATGGAGATCACCCAGTCTGCCTACTTATCTGACGAAATGACTGCTCAGAAGATGCCTGCACTGGACACCAAGAAAGCTGAAAGATTGAGTGAGGCTTTAATGAAAATGATAATTAGCATGATGTCCTATAGAAGCGAGTAAACCAGTTTAGCGAGCTCGCCCAGAGTAGAGCATAGGGCGTCCTAACATTTTCTTGGTCACAATTAACGCCTATAGTCTAGGTTAAATCATCTAGGTTTAAGTCATCACACAAATTATTGGAAACGGCGCCATTTTCTTAGGTACTCGAGCAATTCGCATAAAACAAAAAGATAAGTAATCGGTTATTTTCCTCATTCAGAAAACCAGTAAATCAAGGAAGATTTGCAAATGAAGAGAACCCACTTTACCGCACTAAACAGATCAGCATTAAACGTTGGTTTCACGCTGTTAGAGTTGCTATTTTGTTTAGCCATCATATCGATTTTAGTCTCTCTATCATTTTCCTCCAATACAGCTGCAGTGGCAGATCAAAAAATAATTTCACAGATCTATGATATTCGAAATGCCCTAAAGCTCGCGCAAACTCTGGCCATCACTCGAGGCGAAACGGTGACTGCTTGTCTCATTGATGTTAATGGTCATTGTGTTAGCGAAAATGGTGATGCCATTGCTGTATTTATAGATACTAATGACAACCATCAACTAGATAATAGCGAAATTGTTGTCAGTGAAGCAGTCATTTCAGGCACAACAGTCGTTTTATCGGCTTCTGGACACAATAAGTCTTACGTAAGATTCAAACCGGTTGGCTCGGCGATGGAGTCGGGTAATTTTCTCGTATGTAATGACAACCCTGCATTGGGGACTGGTCGCAAGGTGGTTTTTTATTACAGTGGTCGTATATATCTTTCATCAGATACCAATGGTGACGGTTTTCACGATGTCAACGGCAATAAAGTGGAGTGCCCAGTCAATTGAATGGAATATAAAATGAGATGCACTTCACAATACTGATAAAATCTATACGATATTGAATAAAAATCGAGGTTCTACAGGGCACATTAATTAAACCTCTTCTACGCTTTAATTAAATAAAAATTAACTCAACGTCTAATCCAACTTTGGATTAGGGAGTGCAGACATGGATGTCGGTGATTATAAGCGCATTGTGGCGTATACAGATTTTTTCGTTTTTGCCATTTTGGCGGTGATTGTCACTGCACTAGCGTATTTCAATAGCCAACAATGGGTCGATAGTGATGTTAATTACAAGCGACAGGGCGTCGGTGATGTGTCCGTTTCAACCATCATGCTACCCGATCATGTCAATGTTAATTCGGTGATTGGCGCACCTGTTTTGCTCCACAAGGCAAATGGCTCAGAAGCTCGGCAACTGGGTGATCAACAAAACCGCGGCTATTCTAATCCTATCGTATTATCTCGTGCCTCGGCTCTGTATACGCAAGATGATGTTATGGGAAAACGTCAGTTTCATTTTTGAACCATATTAATCTGGAGGTAACTTATGAGTCGTTTTTTAAAAAGAAAACATGATACAAACTGTAACAAACTGGGTGCAACGATCACCGAATTTGTTGCCGGTTTGGCAGTTTCCTGCGTCCTAATTGGTTCAGTTCAGATCATTTATGAGCACCAGCGGGTGGCAGCCAATCGTGAAGCGGCGCAAAATTTTCTACTCGAATCAGCTAGCGTGCAGCAACAATTTTTTTCCGCGACGGGCGGCACTCAGTATGCAGACGACGCTATGCTGTCTGGATTGGCGCCGGCGCTAAGCAAAGTCACAAACTATTATGCTATTAATCGGTCTCCTGACAATGCGGAGGGAGAATTGACTAGCTTCACGATCACAGCAGAACCATTAAGCGGCACAATTCAGGCTGGAGACGGAGAGCTATCCATCAATCATCGCGGCCAACGTTTGGCCATGAATGGCCCTAATGTTATTGGAACCTGGTAGTGGTGTGTTATGAATGATGTGACAAATGCGCCTAAACACCGGGGTTTTACCTTTATCGAGCTTCTTGTGGCTATGGCAATTATTGCTGGCCTGACAACTGTATCTGTAATGAGTACAACTGACTATGTCAATCAAAATCGAGTTAAGCAGGTGGCTTATGAGTTTAAAAATAGTGTTGCTCTGGCGCGATCTGAAGCCATTAAGCGAGACAAAATTGTACGTTTAAGACATTTGGACCAAATTTCGGAGGAGCCAACATGGATGGATATTAGCGCTGGGTGGCATATTTATTCTGGAAATAGTTCCACCCCCCCCGTAATTTTTAAATATGAAACTCTCTCTGATCTCACTGTAGCCGGTGACGCGAAAGTGGGGGTTGAGTTTCGAAGCAAGACTGGTGAACTGCTGTCCAAGCTTAGTGAAGAAATTGTGTGTTTTACCGGCGGAGGAATAACCTACTCGGTGGAAGTAAGTTCACTGGGCATTGCAACCGTAGATGCATCAAACGGGTGCCCATGATTATGAAACATATTGTATGCAAACAACGTCAATTATTTCAGGGTTTTACTCTGATAGAAGTTTTGGTTGCCATGGCTATAAGTGCCGTTGGGTTGTTGGGCTTTTTGTCTTTGCACACCCATATGGTGGCCGCCGACACCGAGATTTCTCGCCAAGCTAAGGCGGCTGCGTTGGTGCAGTATATGTCGGCGCAAGTGCAGGCGTACCCGACATTGGGTTCTTACTGTGGTAGTTCGCTTAAAGTTCCGGGCAGTAGCTTCAATTGTGATTTGAATCCTACTGATGTGCCACAGCAAAATTCCTCCGCTATGACAAAAAGTGCGCTCGATACGTGGAAAAACCTCATTAACCAGAGTGCTCTTCCCGATGCGCAGGGATGTATCACGTATACCGCAAGCGAGGACACATATACGGTTTCCATTGATTGGAGCGGTTCTCTCTCTTCGTTACCAGCTAGTTCGTTGACCTGCAACACTTCCGGAAGTGGAAATCGTACTCTGACATATACCGTTGTGGTTAATGAGGCGCTATGATGACTTGTTCAGTTAATGGCCCCACATCTGACATTAATGACAGTGAAAAACACAGAGCACAACCACAGGCAATTCAGCCACATAAAAGTCAGCCATATAAATGTCAGCCATATAAAAGCCAGCAATGTGAAAATCGGCAGAACAGTGGTGGGCAACAGGGTTTTACTCTTGTCGAGTTGATGGTAGCCACAGTGCTGAGTTTGTGGGTGGTAACCGCCGCCACCAATATGGCAATATCGGCTATCAATAATCAGCGCCAGCTAGATGCAGCTCGCGAGGTTGACCAGACTGGCGCCTATCTCAGCCAGCATTTGCAACGACAACTGTCAATGGCTGGATTTTTTGGCCCTCTTGATGTGGTTTTACCGGAACTAGATGAGGACTTTACCCCCGCGGTTTGCACTGCTAGCCCTGGGTCTGATGATCTTGCTGTTCCTGTGCGGGGGCAGAAAAATGACGCTGATGATTTTAAACTTATCTGTGTTGGCGATAGTGACGACCATACTGTGTTGTCAGGCACTCATGTACTGACACTCATGCGTGCCAGCACCGAGACGATTGCTTCTGCCAGTCTAGACAGTGATACCTACTACATTCAGTCGAATCACCGCAAGTTAGAAGTGGATCTGGGCAGTAATTCCAGCAGTTTTGATTTAACAAATATCAATGACAGCGACAGCGACAGCGATATCCGTGAGTACGTCTCGTATGTTTACTTTGTCGACCGAAGTAACACTTTCAGGCGACTGCGCTATAAGGATGGCGAGTTTATTTCAGAGCCCTTGGCCAATAATGTCACTGATTTTCAGGTGACTTACTTTATTAATGATGCATCTTTTGATCCTGCTAAGCCTGCTGAAGGTAATGTGACTATTAACGGCAGACAGATGTCCAATGGCTTGCCGATGTCCTCCACAGATAGTCCGCCAAACAATGATGATGTGGTTGCCATAAAGGCTGTTGTATCAGTGGAGAACACAGTGGATACAACAATAAAACAGTTCTCGGTTTTCTCCATGTTGTACAACCCCAGTTTGCGTCGATTGAGTGAGGTGTTGACCGATGAATTGGAGTAAATCAATGCCCATGTTGCGCTACTCAAAGGTTCGCCATCAGTCAGGCGCTGCGTTGATGGTTGTATTGCTCATACTGCTAATCATGGCCTTACTAAGTACTAGTTTGGTGTCTAATACAGTGGTAGGAAGCCGCTTGGTGGCCAATCAACAACGCCAAATGGAGCTTGATATTGTTGCTCGAAGTGCCCAAGCTCAGGTAATGAGTCAATTGTGGAATGTTTTAAATGTTTCAGGTACTGGTTATGATTTTAATGATTTACCCACTGGCTTTACTGTAGAAGATGATTCGCTAACAACCGCATGTATCGGGCAGGTGTCGGGTCAGAGTAATGTCAGTGGGTTATGGACAGATCATTGGTATTACCACTATTGGGAGTCCGAATTAACTGTCAAACATAGTGGTTCTGGCGCTCAGGTTACTGCCACGGCGGGATTTAAATACTTGAGTGATCGCAGTGACGATGATAATTGCGGCGATTATGACCCTGAGGGAATTTACAACCTGGGGTTGGATGGTGATGAGACCTCTGCTGATTATTGGCAAAGCGATGTAGACAACCAAGCCGGGGAATCATGGCAAGATGACCCAAGTTTGAAACCAGAAAACCCTGCGGGTGGGAGTCTGAACTTCACCGACGGTCGGGTTAGGATGACCTATTTCTATCTCCATATTGACTAGCCAGCATTGCATAATTCACTCGCACTCGAATGCACCTGTACTCGAATGCACCCATAGTTGAATGCATCCGTACTGTTAGTGATGAGATAAACTCTGATGATCGTCGCCAGTTATCCCCAGTTAGCGCTTGTTATAGCCTGTTGTTTCTAGTCATGGCCTGTTGTTTCTGGTCATAGCCTGTTGTTTCTAGTCATAGAGGGTAGCAATGGGCAACCGTTTGTGCTGGGTTCTTTCATAGATCGCCATCAGCTGCTGCTCTGCGGCTGGGTCGATTGATTTACCCTCAAGAAAATCGTCAATGTCGTCGTAGCTTATACCCAACACCTGCTCATCTTCCTTCTGAGGGCTCAAACACTCTAAGTCAGCTGTGGCAGTTTTCATCGCCAATGACTCTGGTGCGCCCATGGTTTTTGCTAGCAACCGCACTTGGCGTTTGCTCAGGCCAAACAGGGGTGCCAAGTCACAGGCGCCATCGCCAAATTTGGTATAGAAACCGGTGATATTTTCGGCCGAGTGATCGGTGCCTAGCACCAGTCCTTTGAGAATACCGGCGATTTGATACTGAGATACCATGCGTGCTCGGGCTTTGACATTGCCTTTGGCAAAGTCTACCGCCGCCTCATCGGGTAACAGGCCGTTCTCTTCCAGTGTTAAACACACCTCTGCACTGATTGCATCAACGCCGTTTTTTACGTTCACTGTCAGGCTTAGGCTGGGCAGAATAAAGCTCAAAGATAGCTGAGCATCCTGTTCATCTTTTTGTGTTCCGTAGGGCAGTCGTACGGCGGCAAAGCGATAGTCTGAGGTGTTGTGATCTCGGTTGAGGCCATCCACAGCCAGCTGAGCCAGTCGGCCACAGGTGGCAGAGTCGACGCCACCACTAATGCCTAATACCAAGGTTTTACAACCGGACACCAAGAGTTGATTCTGGATAAACTCTACACGACGTTTAATTTCAAATTCAGGGTCTATGGCGGGAAGCACCCGCATTTCATCAATAATGTCTTGTCTATTCATATTGGTAGATCAGTTCACTTTGGTTTCTAGTTACTGTTGTCCCTAGTTACTATAATTTAATCAAGCAATCCAAAGGTAAGTTTATTCCAAATAGATCGTGCCTGGTCCTGTTGGTCAGCATTTACATCGCCAAGCTCAGCTTCGCGAGTGACTTTGTCATAGATTTCGCGACTGTCAAATGCCGGTGGTTTAG
The DNA here is from genome assembly GCA_029254005.1 of Porticoccaceae bacterium. Lineage (GTDB taxonomy): Bacteria > Pseudomonadota > Gammaproteobacteria > Pseudomonadales > Porticoccaceae > HTCC2207. The sequence goes on from JAQWYJ010000020.1 coordinate 9,089, forward strand.
CGCGCTTTAAAACACCAAAAGATACCTTGTCTAACCAGGAATCTTGATCATCTAGCAGTCGTCTTTCAAAATCAAACTCGCCGCTGCTATGCAGCGCAGGATAATCTGGATAATTTGCTACCAGAATGCTTACAGCGTTATCGGCAAGTTCTTGCTTTTCCAATAGATAATACGCCTGTGCCATTACAGCTAGACCATCGGGAACAGCCGGCGATTGTTGGAAATTTTCAAGCACATACTGACCACGGTTGGCCGCGGCAAGATAGGCGCCTCGTGCAAAGTAGTAATTAGCAACGTGAATTTCTGCTCTTGCGAGCCTGTTTCGAAGATGTATCAAGCGTTTGCGTGAATCTGCTGCGTAAGGACTTTTTGGATAACGAGAGAGAAGCTCTGTAAGCGTAGCAAAAGCGGCTCTTGCCTCACCTATGTCGCGCTTACTAGGGTCTGTGGGTACGAAACTGTCAAAAAAGCCTGCGGTTTGTGATATTTGTGACAGACCTTTGACATAAAATGCATAGTCAACATTGGGATGTTGGGGGTGTAGGCGCACGAAGCGATCTGCTGAGGCAATGCTTGACTCATAATCGCCAGACTTAAATTGGGCGTAAATAAGCTCTAACTGCCCCTGTTCAGCATATTTCCCAAACGGAAATTGTGACTCCAACAGCTGTAAATTACTTATGGCAACAGTCCAGTTCTTAGAGTTGAGGCTGGATTGAATTTTTTCATAAAAATCTTTTTCGGTCAGGCCTGCGCTGTCCTGCTCTGTTGGCTCCTCATCGTCCCAGCCAAGCCAAGCGCATCCAGAGGACAGCGACAAACTTAAAATCAGCAATATCAGTGATAGGTTTTTCATGTAGTATTCTCAGGTGTAGGTTGTAACAAGATTTGGATAACCTTGGCTATTTAAACACAGCATATTAGGTAAACCAATTAATCTTCGCTTTTAAAGGGTTCTAATTAGAGCCATTAATTTGGAATTAGTTTAGTGATTGAAAAAATAATTAGTAACAGTGTGGATAGTGTAACTAGCTCTGCCTGTAATGTTGTAATTGATGAAAAGGCTGAAGTATTCACAACAGGTATTGGGCGGCGATTTGATCAGGTAGCAGCTGAGTTGTTTGCAGATTATTCCCGTTCACGACTTCAGCAATGGATAAAGCAGGGTGTGTTGCGGGTTGATGGACGTATTCAGGTATCAAAATATAAACTTCAAGGTGGCGAGGTGTTGAGCTTGCGAACCACTCTAGAACCGGAGGGTGATTGGCAAGCTGAGGATATTCCCTTGGATATTGTGTTTGAGGACGAGCATATATTAGTTCTTAACAAGTCAGCTAACTTTGTTGTTCACCCGGCGGCCGGCAATTATACCGGCACAGTACTCAATGCACTGTTACATCATTGTCCTGCTTTGATGTCTGTGCCTAGAGCTGGAATAGTGCATCGGTTAGATAAAGATACTACTGGTTTGATGGTTGTGGCTAAGACTCTTCAGGCTCATACAGATTTGGTATTACAATTACAGGCTAGGACGGTTCGTCGCGAATATGAAGCGGTAGTGACTGGCCTGGTAATAACCGGTGGAACAGTAGACCAACCAGTGGGCCGGCATGCTAAGCAACGCACTAAAATGGCGGTGATCAGCGATGGAAAAATGGCACGGACCCATTACAAGGTTGTCCAACGCTTTGAAGGATACAGTCATTTACGATTAAAGCTTGAAACTGGTCGGACCCATCAAATTCGTGTTCATATGGCCCATATTCGCCACCCTATTGTGGGTGATGAAACTTACGCGGGACGATTGCGTATTCAAAAGGGTGCCTCAGCGGAGTTACAAGCGGTTATTAGTCAGTTTCCTCGGCAAGCATTACATGCTGCTACCCTTGAGCTTATTCATCCGCACACTGGAGAGTTGATAGGTTGGGATTCAGATCTACCAATGGATATGCAGCTTTTACTAGAGGCATTGGCAAATGGTTGAAACCTCATCGTTATTTTTTATCCCCGATTGGCCTATGCCGGGCAATGTGAGTGCTGCAATAAGCCTGCGCTTAGGTGGCAGCAGCAGTGGTGCTTTTACAGATAACAATATGGCGCTGCATGTCGGAGATGATCAGCAAAATGTCATTGCCAATCGGCAAGCGCTGAAGTTAGCATTGAATCTTTGTGAAGATCCTCACTGGCTTAATCAGGTGCATGGTACGAAAATAAGCTATGCGCCTGACAGACAGCCTGATGTCATTGCCGATGGTAGCTTTTCTGATCAATCAGGCTTTGTGTGCACTGTCATGACGGCAGATTGCCTACCTATCTTGCTATGTAACTATGCGGGCAATCAGGTTGCCGCGGTGCACGCCGGTTGGCGAGGCTTGGCGAATGGTATTGTTGCTCAAGCGGTAACACGGTTTACAGCTGATTCGCCAATTATGGCCTATTTGGGTCCGGCCATAGGGCCAGATGCGTTTGAGGTTGGCGCCGATGTGTATCACCGGTTCATAAGTGGGGTAAAAGGATTGCGGTACAAGCAACAGATAGAAAACGCTTTTGTCCCCAACCCTAGAAAACCAGGGCGTTATTTAGCCAATTTGTATGCTCTAGCACGCGCTGCGTTGAGTCGTAGTGGCGTGACAGAGGTGTATGGTGGAGATGATTGCACCTTTTCCAATGCTGAGCGATTTTATTCTTATCGTAGAGACTCAATAACAGGTCGCAATGCGTCTCTGATATGGTTAACTAATGGCTAAATTTTTGGACGGCTAAACTTCGATGGGTGATCTATTTGATCGAGTTTCAACAGACATAGAATTTATATACTACGATACTGTACTTTTTGCTGCTTAAACACTTGATCTAAGAGGGGGCTTCCATTAGAATTGCCGCCCTCTCGCAGGGGCTATTTGCTCCAAGACTTAGGGCGATGCAATCAGGCCGTGAAGTAGGTCGTTAATATTTTGGAGCAAAACATGTACGCAGTGATTAAAAGCGGTGGTAAGCAGCACAGAGTCGTTGAGGGTGAAACCTTACGTCTTGAAAAGCTTGATATCGCTACTGGCGATAATATCGATTTTGAAGAAGTTTTGATGGTAGGCGAAGGTGCTGAAGTTAAAATTGGAGCGCCACTGGTAGAAGGTGGTAAAGTGACTGCTGAGGTTGTGTCTCATGGCCGTGGCGACAAAGTGAACATTATTAAGTTTCGTCGTCGCAAGCACTCGCGAACTCAACAG
>JAQWYJ010000086.1 GCA_029254005.1 Porticoccaceae bacterium
GCACTACACTGGGGTTTAAGCAGCTAGTGCGTAGTTGTCGTCGTTGGCAACTATAAGTTTGCGACTTTGGATTAACGAGATTGGTCACCATCTCGGCATGCACCGGAGGTTTTGTAACCCGCGTCGAATCCAGAACGCCCCCCTGAATGCTGATGTTAGCACACCACTGATCAATAGTAAGAATACTATTGAGAAAACTGTGTTGATTGCTGTTTTTTGCGCTTTTTTAGTCGAATTTAATGGCTGAATCACCTAGACTCTTGCTAAAACTAGAATAGTACGGAATACCACAATGCAAAGAGGTCAATTTTCTTCTCGCTTAGCGTTTATATTTGCTGCATCAGGCTCAGCAGTTGGATTGGGTAATATCTGGGGCTTTCCCACCAATGCTGCAGAGAACGGCGGTGCCGCCTTTGTGCTCATGTACTTTGTACTGGCATTTTTACTGGCTTACCCTGCACTCATGGCGGAACTGATTATTGGCCGCCATACACGCTCTAATATGGTGAGCGCCCTACAAACTATTTCATCGGGCCAAAGCGCCAAAATTATAGGTCGATTCGTTGGTATTGGTGGCATGGTCACAGCGGGATTAATTCTCAGCTTTTACAGTATTGTTGCCGGCTGGATGATCGCCTTTATGCTAGAGCCTATAACTCTTGCCGTTGGGTTAAGTGATCTTGGTCAATGGTTCACAGAATTTAGTTTGCCGCGTAATATTGGCTTTGCAGCACTCTTTGTCTTACTCACTATATTTATCATCAGTGCCGGGGTAGAACAGGGCATAGAAAAATGGTCCAGCCGCTTAATGCCCTCGCTATTTGTGCTAATGATCGCACTTATTCTTTACGTGCTAACCCAAGAAGGGGCCATGGAGGGATTGGAACATTATTTAGTGCCTGACTTTTCACAAATTACTAATCCCGACTTAATCGTCAGTGCAATGGGACAAGCTTTTTTCTCAATGTCCTTGGGTGTCGGTACTATGCTGGTGTACGGATCCTACATTCGCTCAGATGAAAATCTACCTACAGTTGGCGTTTTAGTAACACTTACCGATACCTCCGTCGCTTTTTTAGCAGGTCTTCTAGTATTACCGGCAATGTTTGTTGCGCAGCATTTAGGCGTCACTATTTATGCTGAAAGCGGTAACTTGATCGCCGGACCAGATCTGATTTTTCAAGTACTCCCCGCTTTATTTGAGGGTATGGGTGCTGCGGGATATTTTGTTGGTTTTGCATTCTTTGTATTGATGTCTATCGCTGCGGTAACCTCATCAATATCAATGCTTGAAGTTCCAGTCTCCTATGCGGTTGAGGCACACAAGGTTAATCGAAAGAAAGCGACCTGGATAGTAGGGGCCATTATATTTAGCATCAGCGCCCTTATTTGTCTCAACTTTGATGTGTTATTTGGGTTCGTTATTACGCTCACTACAGAACGCGCCCAACCCCTGTTAAGTATGATGCTGTGTATTTTTACCGGATGGATTTTCTATCGCAACAGTATTCTTGAAGAGCTTAAAAGTGGAAATCCCACGGTTGAGATGGGACTATTTTGGAAAATATGGCCGGTATATGTGAAGTTCTTTTGTCCGATGCTGATACTACTCACTTTCGCACAGGGTTTTTAACCAACTAATATAATCCCTACAGAACCGCGTATACATAACTAACGAGCAACTCTTAACTATTGGTTATTGACCATAGCCAGAGGGTTGGTTAGTGTTACGCAGTAGTGACTAGTTTTTTATAAGAACAAAAGGTAAATCCACGTGAGTAAAAAAGCTAAACCGATTGATTTTGAACAACAACTAGAAAATCTTGAGGCTCTGGTCGCCTCCTTGGAAAGTGGTGACCTCAGCTTAGAGGAATCGATGCAATCCTTTGAACTAGGTATTAAAGTTGCCAGAGATTGTCAAAAGGCTTTAAAAGAAGCCGAACAACGAGTAGAGATATTAACCCGTCAAGGCAATGAGTTAGTAAGTGACCACTATAGCTCTGAAGTTTAAAGTGAAAAGAGCTATACCCCATGAATGAAACGCTAAAACAGTACATTGAACAGGTCAATCAGAAGCTAGAAATCAGCTTACCTAGTCCACAGGGTCCTGCCAAGCGTTTGTTCTCAGCAATGCGATATTCTGTTTTCAATGGTGGTAAACGCATCCGGCCATTATTATGCTTCGCAGCCGCTGAAGCGATTGCCAAAACCACTCAAGCCACTGCCGTAGTTGCTGCTTCTATTGAAATGATCCATGCTTATTCACTGATTCATGATGATTTACCAGCCATGGACAACGATAATTTACGCCGTGGAGCACCCACCTGTCATATTCAATATGATGAGGCAACCGCCATACTTGCAGGAGATGCATTACAGGCATTAGCGTTTGAAACGCTTGCAAGAATTGAGGGTGTATCTGCAGATAATACCGTTGAGCTATTACGATTATTGTCCACCTTAGGCGGCTGCTCAGGAATGGCTACTGGCCAAGCAATAGACCTGGCAGGTACAGGTAATGCCTTGTCTTTAGATGAACTTACATTTATGCATGCACATAAAACCGGCGCTTTAATCGAGGCAAGTGTGCTTATGGGCGCTGTGGCTACAGGCCAAGCTGATCAAACACAACTTGCCGCTCTCAGTAATTTTGCCCAATCTATTGGACTAGCCTTCCAAATTCAAGACGACATCTTAGATGTTGAAAGTTCTACCCTGCAGCTGGGAAAGCAGCAGGGATCGGACTTCGCTAATAGAAAACCTACCTATACCTCACTACTGGGAATAGAGGAAGCCAAAAAGCAAGCAGCTGATCTGTATTCACAGAGTATCGAATCACTAGAAATTTTTAGCGAAAAGGCAGCAACACTGCGTTTTCTGGGTGATTTTATTGTTAATCGTGATTATTAAACATCAATTTTGGTGTAAGATCAGCAAACTAACCGACATATTAAAGCACCGCCTAAATGCCAAAGACCTATACCGAAATTCCGCTAAGCAGACCAGAGACCCCTTTACTGGATAGTATTGACAGTCCAAAGGATCTTCGCCAACTTAGCCCTCAAGAGCTATTAGCTCTCACTGATCAGTTGCGTTCATTTATGCTGTTCTGCGTGGGTAAAACAGGTGGTCACTTTGGAGCGGGACTTGGGGTCACTGAATTAACAGTAGCACTGCACTATGTATACAACACCCCCAATGACAGACTAGTCTGGGATGTAGGCCACCAAACCTATCCGCATAAAATCTTAACAGGTCGTCGTGAACAAATGCTTAGCATGCGGCAAAAAGACGGCTTATCTGGCTTTCCAAAACGTTCAGAAAGCCCCTTTGATACCTTTGGGGTTGGTCATTCTAGCACTTCTATTAGTGCTGCCTTAGGCATGGCATTGGCCTCAGATCACCTTGAAAAAGATCGTAAAACAGTCGCTATTATTGGTGATGGCGCTATGACTGCTGGAATGGCCTTTGAAGCCATTAACCATGCATCTCACGTTGATAAAGATCTGCTGGTGGTGCTCAACGACAATCAAATGTCTATCTCTAAAAATATCGGTGGTTTGTCGACTTATTTCTCTAAATTATGGGCGAGTAAATTCTATAATCAGTTGCGAGAGAGTGGTAAAAAAGCATTGCGCTCGCTGCCTCATGCAAAGAATTTCGTTCGCCGTACTGAAGAGTATATGAAGAGCATGGTATCTCCGGCTACTATTTTTGAAGAACTAGGTTTTTACTATATCGGGCCCATTGATGGCCATGACTTGCCTCTACTAGTGCAGACTCTGACAAACCTTAAATCAATTAAAGGACCAGTCATGCTGCATATTATAACGCATAAAGGAAAGGGCTTTGCGCCTGCGGAAAGCGATCCTGTGGGCTATCATGCGCTGAACAAAATTGAACCCAAGCAGCCTGTCGTTGAAGCTATTACAACGGCACCAAAAATATCAAAACCTAAGTATCAGCAAGTATTTGGTGATTGGCTATGTGACATGGCAGAGATCGATAAGCGTCTTATTGGTATTACACCCGCCATGTGCGAGGGCTCTGGCATGAATGATTTTGCTGATCGTTTTCCCGATCGTTATGAAGATGTTGCCATTGCTGAGCAACATGCGGTGACCCTTGCTGCAGGAATGGCATGTGAGGGGTTAAAGCCAGTTGTAGCCATCTATTCGACATTTTTACAGCGGGCTTACGATCAGCTCATACATGATGTAGCCATCCAAAATCTTGATGTACTTTTCGCTCTAGATCGATCCGGTCTGGTGGGAGAAGATGGTGCCACCCATGCCGGCGCTTACGATATTAGCTACCTTCGCTGCATTCCAAATATGCTATTAATGGCTCCTTCTGATGAAAATGAAACCAGACAACTATTATATACCGGCTACATGCACAAAGGTCCTGCGGCAGTCAGATACCCCAGAGGTACTGGGCCAGGGAGCGTTATAGCGTCTGAGATGGCGGAATTACCTATAGGCAAGGGCGTAATTAAACGAGATGGTATCGCGGTGGCTATTCTAAATTTTGGTACACTGCTAGGCTCAGCGATGTCCGTAGGTAATGCCTTAAATACAACAGTTGCCGATATGCGCTTTGTAAAACCTATCGATGAAGAGCTTATTACTGCGCTCTCGCAGCATCATGGTTTATTGGTGACTCTAGAAGAAAATGCTATTGCTGGCGGCGCAGGCTCCGCTGTAATTGAATTTCTAGCGCGCCAAGGCATTGTTATGCCAGTATTGCAGTTAGGTCTTCCAGATAAACTTATTGACCATGGTAACCATAGCGAACAGTTAACCGCCATAGATCTTGATACCGCCAGTATTCAAAGATCTATCGAGCAACGACTGAAAAAATTGGAGCCAGCCAAATTAGCAACCCCTTGAATCCGAGGAAAAAATATGAAATTCTATGATTGCAAAACAGCACCAAGCCCGCGTCGGGTGAGAGTTTTTATGGCTGAAAAAAATATTTCCATGGAAACCATTCAGATAGATTTAGCCAAAGGTGAACAGTTTTCCGATGCCTATAAAGCTATTACTCCGCTGTCAGAAGTCCCTTTGCTAGTGTTAGATGATGGAACCACCATCAGTCAAGTAAACGCTATATGCCAATACCTCGAAGATATTTATCCACAAAACCCGCTATACGGGCGCACGCCGCTGGAGCGTGCTCAGGTAGAGTCGGCCAATAGCCAAATTCACATGAATGGCTTTATGGCGGTGGCCGAAGCCTTTCGCAACACCACACCGGGCTTAAAAAACCGAGCTATGCCAGGTCCCCATGATTATATCCAAATTCCTGAATTAGCTGAGCGCGGATTACTTAGACTGGACCACTTCTTCGCCAGTTTGGAACAACACTTAGCCGACAGCCAATTCATCGTAGGGGATTATTTTTCTATTGCCGATATCAGCGCTATGATCTGCATCGATTTTGCCAAATGGGTTAAAAAACCCATTCCAGAAAACTTCGAACACCTAAAGCGCTGGCACGGCGAGGTGAGTGCTCGGCCCAGCGCTGCTACTTAAGCTGTTGGTACTAAGGTAGAACATTCATGCCAACAAAAAAGGCCCCAAAAGGGGCCTTTTTCTTTTTCTTTGTCTAATGGCATTACACCAATATTTGAACGTATTAATATCGATAGTGACGATATAAAAAAAGGGAGGCCGTGCCTCCCTTTTTAGTCTGTTATTGAAAAGAATTATTTATGCCGAATATCCTTGCCTTTGACCACAAAAACGATCTGCTCGCACAGGTTTTTTGCATGATCACCAATGCGCTCTAAGGATCGCACCACCCAAAGAATATTCAGTGCTCTACTGATACTCCGCGGATCCTCCATCATATAGGTAACCAACTCACGCAACGCAGTTTTGTAATCCAGATCAATTTGTTTGTCTTCTTCAATCGCTTGCAGTGCGGCATCAGCATCAAAACGGGCAAAAGCATCGAGAACATTAGCCAACATTTTTACCACTGATGTCCCTATATGGCGTATTTCTGGATAGCCTCTAGTCGATCCACCATCTTCAGACAGAAGAATAGCGTGATTGGCGATCTTATTTGCCTCATCACCAATACGCTCCAGATCATTGACCGCCTTGGTAACCATCATTATGAGGCGCAAATCACTGGCGGCTGGCTGACGGCGAGCAATAATTAAAATGCACGACTCATCAATTTCCACTTCCATCTCGTCAACCACTTGCTCCTGCTCAATAACCTCTTGCGCAAGGCTGCTGTCGGCTTCACTCACCGCTTTGATCGCGTTCTGCAATTGCTGCTCGACCTTACCACCCATTTCCATAAGCCGCGTTCGAATCTCTTCAATCTCTTCATCGAATTGCTTCATGATATGGTTTTCAAATGTCATATTTGCCATTTTTTCCTCCTGATACGTCTTGGCTGGCTACACCAGTATTTAACCAAAACGCCCTGTTATATAGGCTTCTGTGAGCTGATGCTGCGGCATGGTAAACACCTGCTCTGTGGGGTTTACCTCAATTAGCTTACCCAAATGAAAGTACGCTGTGCGATGCGAGACCCGAGCCGCTTGCTGCATGCTATGAGTGACGATGGCGATGGTAAAATTCTCACTCAGTTCTTCAATTAATTCTTCAATTTTTGCCGTGGCAATGGGATCCAGAGCCGAGCAAGGCTCATCCATAAGGATCACTTCTGGACTCACCGCGATAGCTCGCGCTATGCAAAGTCTCTGCTGCTGACCCCCAGATAAACCAGTACCAGGCTGATGTAATCGTTCTTTCACCTCTTCCCACAAACTCGCCTTACGCAGGCTATTTTCTACAATTTCATCCAAATCAACTCTGGAATCTGCCAATCCGTGAATCTTGGGGCCATAGGCAACATTATCGTAAATAGATTTTGGGAAGGGGTTCGGTTTTTGAAAGACCATGCCCACGCGCGCTCTCAGTTCAACCACATCCAGTTTAGGGGCATAGAGATCATCACCATCCATGCAGATGTCACCATCCATACGACAGCCATCTACCGTGTCATTCATCCTATTCAAGGTGCGCAAAAATGTCGACTTACCACATCCCGAGGGTCCAATCATGGCAATAACTTCGTTTTTTTCAATATCTAAACTGACATCAAATATCGCTTGTTTGTCGGCGTAAAAAACATTGACGTTGCGCATAGTCATTTTCGGATTATCACTGAAGCAACTTCCCACAGTTATATGGTTATCCTCAATCTCCAGAGTCTGTTCAGAGGACAGCTTCGCTGTAGTCTTAGGCTCTTTTTCCGCTATGTTTGATGTATTCATATTTAAGTCTCTATTTACCACCGTCGTTCCAGGCGTTTGCGCAGCCACACGGCAGAGGTATTCATAATAATCAAAAACGACAACAGCACCATAATGGCCGCAGAGGTCTTCTCAATAAATGCTCTTTCCGGACTGTCTGCCCAGAGAAAAATTTGGACCGGTAACACTGTCGCCGGATCTGAGAAACCACCGGGGATATCGACAATAAATGCCACCATACCTATCATCAACAGAGGAGCCGTTTCACCTAGAGCTTGCGCCATGCCAATGATCGCTCCGGTGAGCATGCCTGGCAAAGCCAAGGGCAATACATGATGAAGTACCATTTGATATTTAGAGGCGCCCATACCTAAAGCGGCCTCGCGAATCGATGGTGGCACGGATTTAATGGCCGCGCGGCTGGTAATGATAATAGTGGGCAGTGTCATCAAGGTTAACACTAAACCACCGACGATGGGAACAGATCTCGGCACGTGGAAAACGTTGATGAAAATTGCCAAACCCAATAGGCCAAAGATGATTGATGGCACCGCAGCAAGGTTGTTGATGTTTACCTCGATAAAATCTGTCCACTTGTTCTTTGGTGCAAACTCTTCGAGATAAATGGCTGCTGAAACTCCAATGGGAAAGGAGAGCAGCAGTGTCAATACCAATGTAAAAAACGAACCCATCAGGGCACCGCGAATACCCGCTTGCTCTGGCTCTCGCGAGTCACCGCGGGTGAACAGGTTACTGTTGAAATGAAGGGCGATCTGACCTTCCTGGTGCAACTGGTGGATCCACTTAACTTGTTTATCGCTCATTCGTGCGTCGTAGGGATTCCCATCCAACCAAGATTTATAATAGGTATCTATATCGTCATCCGCCAAAATCCACACAGACTCAATGCGATTGAGCAGGGAGGGATCAGCGACAAGTCGATCTTTGAGATCAAAGCCCGCACCATTACTCAACAGTTTATAAAGTTTTCGCTTGTCACTGCGCCCAGACACATCGGGAAAATATGTCCGCAATGCGGATTTTGGCAAAGCCTGCCAATTACCCGCAATAAGTTGTTCTGCATCAGTTAAGTTATCAATACCAACAAGCGCTTGATCATAACGAACATCGAGCTGGATGTAGGTTGCTCTGAATGCACCATGACCCTTACTGACAATATCGATGAACAACAACGCCACCGCCAACAATCCAATAAATATGGCCATTCGCCCATACCATCTAAAACGGGCTTCTGCACGATTGCGACGCGCGAGGGACGATTGAATTTTCGAGAGCACTTGGCTTTTATTATTCATACTGTTCTCGGTACTTTTTCACAATGTGCAGGGCAAAAATATTCAACAAAAGGGTCACGATAAACAGCATCAAACCCAGAGCAAAAGCCGCCAAGGTTTTCGGGCTGTCAAATTCTTGGTCACCAGTTAAAAGGGTCACAATCTGAACCGTTACCGTTGTCACAGACTCCAGAGGGTTAGCGGTTAAATTAGCAGCCAGACCCGCCGCCATCACAACAATCATGGTCTCCCCAATAGCCCGAGAAACAGCTAACATGATGCCGCCAACAATGCCTGGCAGCGCTGCGGGTATCACTACCTTCGAAATGGTTTCCGACTGGGTAGCTCCCATAGCCAATGAACCATCACGCATGGATTGAGGAACTGCAGTGATCACATCATCCGCGAGCGATGAGATAAAGGGAATAATCATAATTCCCATTACACCCCCAGCGGCCAAGGCACTCTCAGAGGAAATTGATACACCAAAGTCATTCCCTAGATCACGTAAAAAAGGTGCCACCGTCAGTGCCGCAAAAAAGCCATAAACCACGGTGGGGATGCCAGCTAAAACCTCGAGCGCAGGCTTGGCAAACGTGCGAATATTTTTGCTGGCATACTCAGCTAAGTAAATCGCTGACATCAATCCCACCGGCACAGCTATGACCATGGCTACAGCAGAGACAAGCAAAGTGCCAGCAAATAGCGGGATGGCGCCAAAACTTCCTGAGGAACCCACTTGATCTTCACGAATCGCAGTCTGGGGACTCCACTCAAGTCCAAACACGAAATCATAAACGGACACGGATCGAAAAAACTGAATAGATTCAAATAAAACCGATAAAACAATACCAAGAGTGGTAAAAATGGCCAGACAGGCACAGCCAAAAAGCATGTTCTGCATGACTTTTTCCACCGCTTGGCGCGCTTGAAACTTTGCCTGAACCTTAAATCTGCCCCACACTAAGCCTGACATGGAGACCATCAGTACCAGCGTGGTCAAAGACCAGCGCGAAAGATTCTCCAAGTACAGCTTATAAGCCGACGCATCAACAAGCGCTTGAGGTTGCCCAGTAGCGGGAATAATGCCTGAAGCGACATTGGTGATTTTATTTAGCAGCAGACTGTAAGACGCATTATCGGAAGGAGTAATAGTCTCGGGCAGTGAACCCATCACTAAACCATCTATCACAGTGGAATCAAAAATTATCCATAAGCCAAACAGTAAAAGGGACGGAATTAGCGCGCAGATTACAATGTGCATACCATAATAGGAAGGCAATGAATGTAGCTGGCGAATGCCTCCGAGAGGATTGGCAACCGCCAAAGCCCGCCCTCGACCGAGATAAAAGCCGAAAACCCCCAAACCAAGGAGTAAAAACAAAATATCTGCAGTTTGCATATGGCTGATTCAAATCCTTCTAGTAAAGATAAGCCCGGCTCTTGAAACCGGGCAACACTGTGTCAAACTCAAGCGATTATTTCAACGCTTCTTTTCCTGTCATTGGTTTTAGTGCCCGAGTATTTTTAGCCATTTCAGTACGTTCTGCTATTGGCAGAGGAATCATACCTTTCTCTGCCAGGTAACCATCCTCACCCCAAGCTTTATCACTAGTAAACTCGTTGAGGAACCCTTTAATACCGGGAACAACACCTACATGAGCCTTTTTCACATAGAAAAACAATGGCCGGGAGATAGGATAGGACTTATCTGCAATAGACTCGAAAGTCGGCATCACGTTTTCAATAGTGGCACCCTGCACTTTATCCGCATTTTGATCGAGGAAACTGAAGCCAAACACCCCTAGGGCACTGGGATTGGCCTCTAATTTTTGAACGATAAGATTATCATTTTCACCAGCTTCGATGTAGCGTCCATCTTCCCGCACTGTATGACAAAGCCGTTTGAAAGCGTTTTTGTCGGTCTTCTTCAGCGCAGCAATCCAAGCAATCTTCTTACAACCACCCTCCATTGCTAATTCAGCAAAGGCATCGCGGGTACCAGACGTCGGCGGAGGCCCAAGCACCTCAATACCAGCATCAGGTAACTCGGGATTTACCTGTTGCCATGTAGTGTAGGGGTTATCAATTAACTCGCCATCAGTGGCACCTGGCACCTTTGCCGCAAGGGCTAAAAAGATGTCTTTGCGGGTTAAATTCATCGGCTCAGTGTCTACTGAATTAGCGATGACAATGCCGTCATAGCCAATTTGTACTTCGACAATGTCTTTCACTCCGTTGCCCTGACATTTTTTAAACTCTGACATTTTGATACGTCGCGACGCGTTAGTAATATCCGGGTAGTTTGTACCAACACCAGAGCAAAATAGCTTCATGCCGCCGCCAGATCCAGTGGATTCGATTTTTGGAGTAGATTTACCGCTTGCTCGTCCATAGCGTTCAGCAACCACTGTTGAAAAAGGATAAACGGTAGACGAACCTACTACCTCGATGCTCTCTCGAGCGAAGGACATAGGAGCCACAGCAATGCTGGTTAGCAATGCAATGGTGGAAACTATAGAAATTTTGCTACGCATAGGGTTCTCCTAAATAGCGTTATATGTAACATTCAGATCGTTGTGACTCTGCAGAGATAGCAATATATGAAACTTATATGACAGAAATGTGACAACAAAAAATAGCCACAAAATGGCTTGTCATAATTTTGTAATAATTTAGACATACATTGGTGACGTGAATGTAACAAGCACAGTGATTAACTCAGGGGGCGTATGCCCAGACGCTAAAAAATTAGGTACTACTTATGAAAAAGTTTTTATTTTTAATCTTTGCACTTACGGCTTCTGTAAGTTTCGCCAGCGGGCCAATTGATGGCAAGATTTACGGCAAGGCAAATCTATCTGTAGTCAATCAAGATGACGGCGATTCCAGTGAATGGAACCTCAACAGCAACGCTTCACGACTGGGAATCAAGGGTAAAACCTCCATCTCGGAAGGTTTAGAAATTATCTATCAAGCCGAGTACGAAATTTGTATCGACAGTGGCGACTGCAAAGGTCAAACCTTCAAACAGCGCAATACCTTTGCCGGAATCAAGGGCAGCTTTGGAACGCTGGTGGCAGGCAAACGCGATACTCCAACCAAATTGGCGCAGAAAAAAATTGATCTGTTCAATGATCTCGAGGGTGATATCAAAAACACCTTCGAAGGCGAAAATCGCGTCTCTAACATCGTTGCTTACACAACGCCGTCGATGAATGGCTTCTCCGCCTCCTTGGCTATGATCCCCGCGGAAGGTGATGATGTGGATCAAGATGGCAACGATGATACTGGCTTAAATGACGGTATGTCCTACAGTCTGAGTTACAGCAGAGACGACCTTTATCTGGCCATTGCAGGCGATCAAGATATTGACAAGCAAGACCTGACCCGGGCAATCGCTCACTATAAAATCAACCAACTAAAACTTGGTTTTATGTATCAGCAAAATGAGGACAACTTGGGCACTAAAGATGAGTCCGGTTACTTTGTCAGCGCAGCGTACAAACTAGACAAAAACCTTACTCTAAAGGCCCAGTACGGCAGCATTGAAGACGATGCTGATGGCGACGAAGAGACAACCCTTTCTCTAGGTGCTGATTACAAATTAGCAAAAAATACCAAAGTTTTTGCTTTCTACACGGACAATACCGATTCTGAAACGGATGCAGATGACGACGAATTCTCTGCCATTGGCATCGGCATGGAGCACAAGTTTTAAACCCTGAGCTTTTATGGCTGAAGGGACGCTGCGGCGTCCCTTTTTTTATGAGAAAAAGTTATTTTTTCTAACCGCTTTAAAATTTATGGTCGCCAGAGAAACGTCTATTTGATACATTGGCTTTCGGTTTTGTCTGCTGTTGTTTGCGGCTTTGACGGACTCTCTGGAGCCAAGTTATGACCAATAATAAATTCGAAATCTTCCCAAAAAGTCAGGCGAACTACGAGCCACTGACACCACTGTCTTTTCTTCCTCGTACCGCTATGATGTTTCCCGATCGCCCAGCGGTGGTCTATGGCCAGCGCAATTACAGTTGGCAGCAGCTGTATACCCGATGTCGACAACTCGCCTCAGCACTGCAGCGGGTAGGCGTTGAGAGTGGCGACACAGTGGCAGTGCTAGCCGCTAACACGCCAGAAATGATCGAATGTCATTTTGCTGTACCTATGTGCGGCGCTGTTTTGAACACCATCAATACGCGGCTAGATGATGAAATCATTGCCTACATACTAGGACATGGGGAAGCCAAAGTATTTATTGTCGATGCTGAACTCGCTCCGCAGGCAAAAACAGCCCTTGACCAAATAGACTCTCAAAAGCTTGTAGTGATTGATATTTTGGACCTGCAAAACTCATCAGAACCAAAAGCTATAGGCAGCACTGACTACGAAAATTTCTTGGCCACAGGCGATGGCAGTTTTGATTGGCCGATGCCCACTGATGAGTGGGACGCCATTGCCCTAAACTATACCTCTGGCACCTCAGGTCGCCCGAAAGGCGTGGTCTATCATCATCGCGGATCGTACCTCATGGCAATGGGAACTATCGCCGACTGGGACTTACCTCGTCACCCCAATTACCTGTTCACGGTACCTCTATTCCACTGTAATGGTTGGGGACATGCATGGACCATGGCGGCCCTGGCGGGAACTATTTTTTGCACCCGTGCTATTGTCCCCGAAGACATTTTTACTGCAATCAAGAAATATAACATTACCCATTTAGGCGGTGCACCTATCGTTCTGAGTATGTTGCTAAATTCACCCGCTGCGAGCACGTTCTCATGCTCACAAAGGATTCAACTAATGACTGCCGGAGCACCTCCGCCAGCCTCAGTGTTGCAGGGTATTGAAAAGTTAGGATTCAACGTAACCCAGGTATATGGATTAACTGAAACCTATGGTCACACCGTGATGTCCACTTGGAATGAAGACTGGAACCATGTAACTGAAGAACAGCGAGCACTATTAAAAGCACGTCAGGGAGCGGCCATGGTGCAAACTGCAGGCATGCGTATCGTAGATATTGATACCAAAGATGATGTACCTGCAGATGGAAAAGCTATCGGTGAAATACTAATTCGTGGAAACACCATAATGAAAGGCTATCTAAAAGATCCGGAAACTACTGAAACGGCATTTTCCGATGGCTGGTTCCACACGGGTGATTTGGCAGTGATGCACCCCCATGGTTATGCCGAAATAAAAGATCGTTTAAAAGATATTATTATTTCAGGTG
>JAQWYJ010000113.1 GCA_029254005.1 Porticoccaceae bacterium
GTAGCAGTAGCAGTAGCAGTGGATTCTGCATTAGTGGCACCGAGACGCTGATGTGATTGAACATTAGCCCCCCTCAGATTTGCGTGTATCGAAAGACGTCGTCCGCCATTACTCCAAACGTCAGAAGTAACCGCGTAATATGGGAAAGGCAGGTTGTGGCTATTGCCGTCAATGCTAACGGTTACTTTTACTTGTGTTGGTAATGTAGAGCTAATGGTTTGATCACATGGTGCAGTCACTGATGTAGCATCTATCAACCATTTACAGGTGTAATTAACAAACCCTAAAGGAGTGAAGTCCGGCGACACAGGTAGTGCTAGTAACCTGAGTTCCCAACCCCCAAACCCTAGCGCTAAACTACGAATAATCTGGTCAATATCCAATTGATTTCCGCTGCTATCTACCCACTCCATTGGATCCTGAACTGGAGTAACCACCAGAAGTACGGTCTGAGATTTCAATGCCGAACTACCTGTATTGTTTACAGGATAGGACCAGCCTTGTGAATTGGAAAACTCTACAGTTACCCGACAATCACCATAGAAATTAACCTCTGGAGTGACCACAAACGTCAACGTCGTTCCATCGTAGGTTTGGTTTTCAATAGACATACACGAGGCGTTTGGTGCAAGTGTAAGAGAACCACCTGTACGTACTCCGGGGGCCATATAGCCACTACTATTGTTCCAGCCCACAGTACAGTTAAATTGGGTGCCATTAGTGTTCTCCAGAACCGCTGTGCTACCACAATTAAGGGCGATGGTTTCAGTGCCTTGATTTGTCACCGTGATACGTGTGTTTTGCGTTGTAGTGCCGTTGCTCTGATCAGACCCTGCAACAACGACATCGAATTGGTCTTGGAGCTCATAATCAGGCTTGCCTCCGTCATAGCCAATCAAGGAGTATGTGCAAACAGTCTCATTGCCATTGACCGTTTTAGCTACCGCGAATTGATCGGCATCGGTACCACTTAGCTCACAGGTGTGATTACCCCAGCCGCCAGAGAGAAGAGTATCCCATTGGAGAAGTTCCCCCTCAGCAACGGTTATGTTGGGGCCATCATTTGACCCCAACACAAGGGGTGAAGACTGAATGCTACTCTTACCAGACGCTACATAAGTTTTGAGGTTTTGATCTATAAATCCAAACGTCAGTTTAGCTTTGATGAGTTTATTGGCATCCCCGGCCTGGAGGGTGTAGGTCTGAATCTTATTTGAAAGGTCAGTGCAATTTGAGGGGGTGCCATGATCACACCGCTGCCAGACCCAATTTCGAGGTTCCAACAAACCAAGATCAATTTCATTACTCTTATCAGCACTCTCAATCAATTTTGCTGTCAATGTGGTGCCGATATTGAGGTTGGTGGTATCTGACTGTATGCCTAATTCATAGGTTGTGGTGTCTGTTTCTGTCCAGTTAAACGCCGATTCGCCTGTTCCTGCGAAATGGTCTCCAGAATCCCAGTTGAGCTGAAATCTAAAGCGCCGCTTTGCGTTGTATTCCATATCGTGGTGCACAAGACTATAGACTTTATCCCTTTGCCAATCATGAAACATATTCAAGGCATAATAGGTCAACCCAAAAACGTTTTCTATGCTTGTTGTCATGCCCCTTTCAAAGAAATCGTGCTCATCGCGCCACGGTATGATCAAATATGCCCCCCACAATCCACTCGACCAGCCAGTCTGATGATGGTCATTATTTAGTCCAGCCAAAAGCTGGGGAATAAATGCCGCAAACGTGTCTCTAAGAATCCACACCAGGCTATGTGGCCCACCATCTAGATTTATCTCGAACCTTGAAAGAAAAGGGAACCATAACTTTTGAATCACAAAGTACCCCACCTCAGGTCCAATAAAACCAAAAAAGCTCCCCCAATCACCTCCCTTTTCCCAGTTGGTAGCGAAATAAGGTTTGGAGTACCCTCCAAACTCCCACTCATTCCAGTAATTAGTATTGTTAGTAGAAAAGGGATTGCTAGAACACCCATCGCCAAAATTGCAGTTTAATAGCTGTCGCGCAGGTGACGATTGACTTTCGGTTTCGGTGGCGGTGGCGGTGGCTACATGAATAAAGCGCTGCATAGTTTTGTTGTCAGAGGGAAAACGAGCTTTGAGTAACGCTAATCGGTCCGCAACCGAGTGAGGACACACCCAGCTGGGATCGTCGTCATTACAGCCATAGATGTTTTCCTGATCGGCAACACCAATTGCTGTTCGATAGCGAGTATCAGCTAAGGCATAGAGATCTTCCAACAGTTGCATTGCTGTGGTGTTTGATGACACACCGAGAGAACCTTGTAGTAAAAACGCCTCTGTATCTGCCCCAAGGTCAAGACCGCTATTACTCCAGTAATTATCGTCTGACGGGCAGTCGTCCCTTGCTGGGAATACGTCGGTATCGCATAGCCCCATAACAGCAGGCATACTGAAAATAATATCATCACTCATCCCGTTCTTAAAATCGAAGCTATCGGTATCCGTATTGAAGCTCATCAAGTCTGAAAGAGGTCGTGGCTGCAGAGCACAGTTTGGCACTTCATCCCCATTGCCTGATGTTGTAGTGGCGCAGTCCATGAGGCGTTTGGTGCTGTTGAGCAAATGGCCTATAACGATTTTTCCACTATTGCTAAGGTAAGCTAGGGCTGGGTCTGAGGCAAAGGTTGTTTGCTCTTCGTCAGACCAACCAACATTTGACGACCAAAGAGTGAATAAATTAACCAATGCTTCCAGCAAAATAGTGTCTATTCCAGGTGTATCCGTATCATCCGTCAGTGAATTGGCGGCAACGTGATCACTGAGACTCCGGCCATACATATTGTCGCTGGCACTCTCTTCATCAGAAGAGTCATCGTCGATATACACATCTGTATACACAAAATTAGTTAATTCGTAAATTGGATTAGATTGTTCTTCTGATCTCTGTCTCGTTAGCACTTCTAATAATCTTCTCCAACCTGACTGCAACACTCCCTGCATCAAGCCACAGAATTGACTTGCGGCTTGGCCTGCGGCTTCACCTGCGGCTTGACAGCCCGACCCTATCAAAGAAAACAAAGCAGTCTCGTCCTCCGTACCACTCCAATCGCTATTATGAAAAAAGTTCCATGACGGTGTTATCTCCCACATAGGGCCGGGACTTTTCAGTGTTTGGAATTCTAGTTGTGGCCATTCAAAATGAGATTGCGATCCTGACTGTGGCTTGAAATACATTTTCACCACCCAATCACTAACAAAACTGAGTCCGCCATCTGTCATATTCGCGAAAGATTTGCCCCACTTATTCACACAACATTCGTCTGGTTTATGTCCAATGCCAACTGATACGCCAGCAATGTTCAGCGCTCTGGCTCTCAATTCGACATAGGTGTAAAGCTTTTCGTGGTCATCCCCCGGTAGTTTCTTATAGGTTTGTTTGGGCCACGTTAAGAATAGTCGACTGCCTTGAAAACTGTATTGCTGCATCAGGCCATCCAAGGTTGTGTCAGATGGTAAGCAACAAGATAGCTTCTCTCGAAGCCAGCTCAACCTCCAAGGGGTACCTTTTGGATATTTAGTCATGGTGCGAAAATCGATGGGATAAAAATCAAACCTTCTCTTGTGTTTGGTTAGATACGAACAGAAGGACCCATCGTCGCAAAAATATCTCTGTTGTGGATCAGCCGTCAGCGCTCTGTCAGCGAAGGGCGTGGCGTCACTTTTACTAGCGCCGCTGGGTGCACTTGGGTCCTGCCAAGTGCCCTCGTAACCTGCCATGGTAAAAAAGTTCTTAAGCTGTGGTGAGCCTGAAATACCAGAAGAGAGGTTTTGATACAGTTTGGTCAGATCTGCCAGCAGATCAGGATCGTTCTGCTGAACCAGTTTACGTGACAAATTTAAAAAAGTAGCCGACACCAAAGCCGACTCAACCCAACCCTCGGAGTGATCCTCTATGACTTTTTGTCGGTGTAATTGGGTTAAGGTTAACTGAGTAGCTAGCTCCTCTTTGGCGTACTGCATTAATTGGTTAGCTGAGGATAAATAATTCGTCATCCAATCAATTTCAGATGACAATGTAGTCAACTGTTCCGTTACAGGTTCGATGGTAGCCAGAGTATTGTGTAAAACCATTCGAGGTGCATCGATGAGATAGCTGTAGCCCTCGTCAATCTTAGTTTGCCACCATTGCATATTTAGCCACGCTTGATGTCCAAACAACTTTGCGAGCATATAGGTATAGCGCACACCCGGATTGCGATGCTTAACCTCTAGACCCATCTGTACCATAGAGTCGGTAGCTTGTTGTACCATGTTTTTCGTCTGCGAACTGCGTTGCTGAAGATCCCATAGGGTGAGAGTTTGAGAGGATAAAGATGTTTTCGATGTATCCACAGATGATCGATTTGCCAGAGCTGACGAGGTTCCACTGACAACCGCTGAGCGCGCGCCCTCCCATGGGGTGCTCGCCTCCTGATGCTCGAAGTCGAAGGTCCATGCCATGGGGCAATACTCAATATCGTGGTCGTCCCCGCCGACATCAGTGTAGGTAATGCCACAGAACTGGGGACGCAAGGAAAAAATAATGTCCTGATCATCCTCAGCTTCTATCTTAACCACTTCTTCAATAACATTGCCTTGAGCATCGAGGTTTAGGTAACGATAACCGCCGTCGGTAATTTCAAAACGGTCTATACCGCCATGTGTGCCTTTAGTAATAGGTTCTTGCCATTGAATAAAATTGGCTGCAGAAACCCAAGTATATACGTCACTGACTTTCTGCAAATAACGGAGCTCTGCATGGTCGACGTCGTAATATAGCAGGCCCTCCTCTTCCAGAAAAGATTCACCCTGAAAGACGTAGCTGCCGTCAGTAGTGCTAGTTTCAAAAAAAGTAGTAAGATGCTCCTCATTAGCAAACAAACCGATATAGCGACGTTTTTCGACAAAATGCGGCTCGTTTTGGTAATTAATATTGACCTGGAAACCATCTTCGGGCAGTTGCCCAAGTTCTAAGATGCCGGTAGTTTTGTTTAGTTGAAAAAAAGTATTTTCTTCGATGGACAGCAGCACATCACCACGATTGAGACGGGAAAAACGCAGGTATTTCCTCTGACCTATATCCATCAGTTGTTCGTCTTCTGTATAGGTACCCGTATGCAGGGAATACACCACCTTGGGTGGAGGAATATAACCATCGTTACTGGTCCAGCGGATATGGCCGGTATGCTTGTTAACCAATTCCACCTGCTGATGTGTACTGTTCAGCTGAAGCCTGAAACCCTCTTCAGTGACCCCCTTGGCATGGACAGCGCTGGGCTGTGCCAAACGCGGCTGCCAAATCACATTTTTGCCATCACCATAAATAAATAAACCATCTACAGAGACTTCCAAATAACGCCCAGGCAAGCATGCCTCCTTTGCTTGACAAGGCACAACAGGATCTTTGATAACAGCCAACCTGTCTGCAACGTCATCCGATGCCATGTTCTCAGCTAGGGTTGCACGATTAGACACGCTGGTGCCGCTGGACCAGTAGTGCACACCACCAATGACACCATAAACCAGATTACCGCTGTAGATAATATTTTCCTCGTCATCAAAAAGCGGATTGTCGTTTTCATCTACCGCCTGCTCCCAACGCAATGTGCCACCATGGTCGTCGGTCATGGTGTCACCGCGCTCGAACACGCTGAGGCAGGTGGGATTTGGATTCAGGGTCCCATCATCGAAATATTGCACAGGACAGGTGTCTTCATTGCTGGTGATATCAGGGAATTCACCATTATCATAGTTTGTTGGATCGGCCACCGATAGTTGACTAAAGGAACTACTTAGAAACAAATACAGTGTCAAAGTAACTACGCTTTTAAGTAAAAGGTGTTGGTGCAGAAGGCACTCTGATTTTGACATCGAGGGCTGTTGTAAACTAATAGATGGTCGTGTAGAAAATCTTTGAGCGGCTAACCATAAGTTGGAAGAGCGCCAATACCAAGGTTGATTATATTGATGCGAATTGCTGTTACTTAACGTTATATTTTTTCTATTGCAACACCAAAATCCATCAATTTGGCTAGCAGAGTTAGAATTTTCAGACTTGTAAGTAGTTGTTTTCATTTTTTTTCTTATTTTATTGTTTTATTGTTTTATTGTTTTAGTGATTTTATTTTCCGTCTTTACATATTTAGGCTCATTAACTGCGAGCAACAAGTGGTGTCTTTTCCAAATTAACTAGAAACTTATGTAAAAACTTATGTAAAAACTGTCTTATACGAAATTCTTTTAAATTATTAAGGCATTTAAAACTTTGTTAGTAATCGTGTATTACTCGTTGATGCGCCGTAACTAACTTACATTTCGTATCAAGAAATAATTTATATATAAACAATAGATCAAAATAATTGGACAATACTTCTGTTTTAAAGAAATAATATTTAGATAAATTTTGTCATCTATCAGAATAATAGATACAAAGTCTTTCAATTTTATTAATTAGTAAATTTTTCATTGCTAAGGCGTTAAAAAGTTTAGTCAAGAGAAGAAAGTTGAAAAGTAGATAGAGAAGCGTATTTTAATGCAATACCGCACTCAAAATGTCCATAAAGACCCTAGCCAAACGAACTAATTTTTGTGGGGTTATTGGTTATTTTTACTTTGGTCAATTTAATTGAAGTAAATTTGATGCGACACCGATCAAGACTAGAGCCTAATGGAGCGCCACTGGCTATTTAATAAACTGCGGTTAAGTAACTTGGTGTCAAATCACTGGCTTTTGAGAAAGTCGCTTTTGGATATGCGATTATTGAAAAACGGCATTTTAAGTAGACCTAAATTATAGAAAATAACATGCACAAGCATAACCAGCAGCATCGAAACATACGTTAAGTCGTGTTGATTCAGTTAAGCTACTTCATGTTTTAGCTAAAGCATTACTAATATCACCTATTAAGTCTTCCAAGGTTTCCATACCAACGGATAATCTTACCAACCCATCTTCAATACCTATTTGATCTCGAATTTGCGGGGGAACAGAGGCATGAGTCATAATTGCTGGGTGTTCAATCAGGCTCTCCACTCCGCCAAGACTTTCGGCTAAAGAGAATAGCTGAGTACTCTCTAAGAAGGTTGTCGCACTAACTAGACCGCCTTTAATGACAACACTGATCATGCCGCCAAAACCCTGCATCTGTGTTTTGGCAAGCTCATGATGAGGATGGCTAAGTAGACCCGGATAGTAGACGCTTTGGACCGCCGGATGTTGTTCCAAAAATATAGCGATGGCCAGAGCGCTGCTGCAGTGGCGCTCCATTCGCACTGCGAGTGTTTTGAGACTTCGAAGTACCAAGAAACTGTCAAAGGGACTCATTATTGACCCTATCGCATTTGACAAATAAAACAGCCTATCGACAAGATCTTGGCGATGCGGTGCACAGACTACAATACCACCTACGACATCAGAGTGGCCATTTAAATATTTAGTCGCGGAATGCACCACTAAATCAAAACCAAAATCTAATGGCTTTTGTACATAGGGCGAGCAGAAAGTGTTGTCACAGACGGCAATGAGATTATGTTTTTTAGCAAAAGCAGATACTGCTTGCAGATCAACAAGTTTTAACAACGGATTAGTGGGCGACTCAACCCATATCATTTTGGTGTTAGGTTTGAGTGACGCTTCAAGTGTGTCCACATCACTGAGATTGGCAAAGGTGAAATCTAAACCTGCCGAACGTTTGCGCACATTTTCAAACAGCCGGTAGGTACCACCGTAGAGATCGTCCATGGCAATGACATGATCGCCACTATCTAATAATTCCAATACCGTGGCTGTTGCCGCCATACCTGAGGCAAAAGCATAGCCGGCTGAACCATTTTCAAGAGCAGCAATACAGTCCTCAAGCGCCTTTCGTGTCGGGTTGTGACTTCGCGAATACTCATAGCCTTGGTGTACGCCCGGGCTCTGTTGGACATATGTAGAGCTAGCGTAGATCGGCGTCATTATCGCACCGGTAGTTGGATCCGGCTGTTGGCCTGCGTGAATAGCCTTAGTTTCAAATCCCTGTGATTTGCTGTTTTTACTCATGATCTTTTATACCCTTGGAAAGTCCAGTCTGCCGACCAGTTAGTCTAATTACGTTTTAGTCTAATTGAGTTCTGTAATGATTAATAAGGTCAACCTTAGTGATAAAACCCATGAACACATCGTTGTCATAAATAATTGCCACCTTGCCTTCCTGTAATACCTGAGCAAGCTCAGGTTCAGTAGCTTGAGCTGACACTATATCTAACTCAGAGGTCATGAACTCTGCCGCAGGCAAAGTAAACGCCTGCTGATTCTGACTAACACTGAACAGAATATCTTCTTCATCTAATACTCCGACTAAAGCGTTATTCTCTAACACCGGTAATTGCGATATATCTGATGCACGCATGCGCTTATAGGCGGTCATTAGAGTGTCTGTGGGCGCAATACTTACCATTTCTCCGCGATCAGCTCGACGGCTGATCATATCGGTTAAATCTCCTAAACCGGACACCTCCAATAAATTATTGTCATATAGCCAAGCTTTATTAAAGGCTTTTGATAGATACTTGTTGCCAGTATCGCAGATAAAGGTAACCACGCGTTTATGACTGGTTTGTTGCTGACACCATTTAACCGCACCTGCAACCAATGTGCCGGTGGACGAACCACCCAGAATACCTTCGACGCTCACTAAGGTTTGTAATGTTTGAAATGCCTCTTTATCTGACACAGTCACCGCATCATGAATTAAATCAACGTTGAAAACATCCGGAATAAAATCTTCACCGACTCCTTCCACAAGCCAAGAACCACCCTCATAACAAAAACTGCCTTTAGTGACTGCATCTGCGACAATCGATCCTTCTGGGTCAGCTGCAACCATCTTAATG
Source organism: Porticoccaceae bacterium (assembly GCA_029254005.1). GTDB lineage: Bacteria > Pseudomonadota > Gammaproteobacteria > Pseudomonadales > Porticoccaceae > HTCC2207. Next base: position 8,892 of record JAQWYJ010000113.1, read on the forward strand.
CTGGGGTCTTTTTCTCTAAAAAATTCAGCCATGCCTGTCAAGGTGCCACCGGATCCAACGCCGGCAACCACTGCATCAAGGTTACCCTCCATTTGATCCCATATTTCAGGGCCAGTAGTAGTGCGATGTATCATTGGATTTACCGGATTAGAAAATTGATTGGCCAAAAAACTTCCTGGCGTTGTAGCAACAATAGTTCGGGCTAAGTCCTGATAGTAGTCTGGGTGGCCTTCTGGAACATCAGAGCGAGTAAGAACAATTTGCGCACCTAACCCTTCTAAGTGAAGAATTTTCTCGCGACTCATTTTGTCTGGAATTACCAAAATAATTTTATAACCTTTGATGGCGGCAACGAGTGCCAGACCAATACCTGTATTACCTGCAGTTGCCTCAACAATGGTACCACCAGGTTTTAATTCACCAGATTTTTCAGCAGCCTCTATAATAGCCAAGCCCACGCGGTCTTTGATTGAGCCGCCGGGATTATGCGCTTCAAGCTTTACAAAAAGCTCACAAGGGCCAGTATCAAAAGCCTTTAACTGCAACATTGGCGTATTGCCAATAAGCGTAAGTAGAGAGGTATGTATAGTCATAACAAGTTTATTTAAGCCTTTGGTTTAGGGTGAGACATAGCGAACTGCGGTTGCATTCACAGTTTATTCAGCGCAGAAGATTACCACAAACAAGATGACAATATAGATCGTTTTGAGTACTCTTATAAGCGTTTTGCAGGTTAAGCAGCACAAATAGAATTAAACTTTAGAGCGCCACTAAAGTCATGATTACTTGTCGTCGAGATAACCCTTTATAGAAAAAACAGTGCCAACTAGCTAGGGACACCATTATGAACAAAGATATTCAAACTGAGATTGAGGCGGCTGTTTTTCGGCAATTACTAGCCCACCTAGATAACAATAAAGACGTGCAAAACATTGACTTGATGAACGTAGCAGATTTCTGCAGAAATTGCCTTAGTAAATGGTATGTGACAGCGGCTCAAGATGCTGGTGTACCGCTAGACTATGAGCAAGGCCGTGAGCTAGTGTACGGTATGCCCTACCCTGAATGGAAAGCAAAATATCAGATCCCAGCTACTGCTGAACAGCTTGACCGCTATGCGTCTAGGAACAATACTTAGACACTCTAAGCGTGCTGCTATTCATTGAGGTGGTAGCCTGGCGTTGAAGCGGATAATGCGCGCTCTGTATGGTTCATGTCTTGATCAATATGATCAAATAATGCCGAGGAAAGATAGCGCTCTCCAGTGTCTGGCAGCATACATAAAATAACCGTATGCGGTTCCGAGCGCTTTGCTATATCTAGTGCAACCGCGAAGGTTGAACCGCCTGAAATACCCGTAAAAATACCTTCTTTTTGAGCTAGATGCCGTGCGTGCTCGATGCCTTTTCGCTCATTGACAGCCACAAGCTCATCGACGTAATTTAAGTCAACTGCGTCCTGTAGTACCTTAGCAATAAAATCTGGTGTCCATCCCTGAATCATGTGGGGCTGAAACGCATCATGACTCTTAGATGGCGCACCATTGGGCTGTCTAGGTTGTGACCGGCCGCTATTTAATAACTGCGCATTATCAGGCTCGCTTAATATTATTTTCGTTTCTGGTCGCTCCGCCCTCAGCACGCTAGCAACACCTGAAAAAGTACCCCCAGTCCCATAGCCTGTGACCCAGTAATCCAAGGATTGATCGGCAAAGTCTGCAAGAATTTCTTGTGCCGTGGTATTTTTATGCACCTTAGCATTGGCCTCTGTTTCAAATTGACGGGCTAAAAACCAATCGTTATTTTCAGCTAATTCTATTGCTTTTTTATAGCAACCCATGGCTTTATCTGCTTTGGGCGTCAGAACTACACTAGCACCAAAGAAGCGCATCAGTTTACGTCGCTCAATCGACACACTGGTGGGCATAGTGGCAACAAAAGGATACCCCTTAGCTGCACAAACCATAGCAAGCCCGACGCCGGTATTGCCACTGGTCGCTTCTACGACCGTTTGCCCTGGACGCAAGAGACCAGCGGATTCGGCTTCTTCAATAATACTAACGGCAAGACGGTCTTTTACTGAACCAGCGGGATTGAAGAATTCAGCTTTGACATATAGGTTTACGTCTTTAGGAACATCTTTCTTCACCCGAACACAGGGAGTGTTCCCAATGGTGTCTAGTATACTGTTATACAGGTGACCTCGGCCCGAGGTAACTCTTGAACTTTCTGACATTAGCCTACCTTTGAAGCAATATTGTACTCAAAGTATAGGACAGCTTCACTGACAAGAACAGACTGCTCCAAAAGTATTGGCGGATTTCAGTAAAAGCCAATCTCGCTTACCTGCAGGTCGGCGGAGTGGTTTCTGCCATAGGCAACAATGCCTATACTGCGGAGAGATGTTGGCAGGACTCTCTTTCGCAGCCATGAGCCGGAGGCATTGAAACTATTCAGGGGCAAGCGAATCACTTGCCAATCTTTGGTCACATCAAACTCTGCCTGATAGTATTGCCAGGGCAGCATTGTGCCCTTGGTGCGTAGGTGAATGTAGTATTTTTGAAGATTCCCACGAACTTTTACGTAAATTCCCACTGCGTCCTTGTCAACCCCAGCTCTCAGAGACGTCCGCAGTTGAATAAATCCTCCGTTGTTTGCAGTACTGACATCTCCAGTAAGGTGAGCAAAATTCTCACCATTTTCAACACCCAATCGAGCTGAGCCTTCGGAAACACCGCCCATAACTTGGTCACTAAAGTAGTTCCAAGCTACTTGAGAATCAGCAGAAAAATCATCGATAATAATATTATCACTGGCCTGAGTCACTTGCACTCCTGTAAGTGTTAGTAAAGTAAGCAGCATTTTAATGGGCACTGTGATTGTCATTGTGTTGTTGCTCCTAGCGTTGTTTGTACTGAGTTGGACAATAACCTCGACTCACTCCTGCTGGTCGAAGTGCGAGATGCTTGGTTTTTCTATTCGATACACGTGCTCGCCATAACTTGAAAGATCTTGTTTTCATTTGACGGCGCATAATTGCAATAACGTCTGACTCGTCGATGGCAAAGTTGATCTTAATCGCCTCAAACGGTGTTCTATCTTCCCATGCCATTTCAACTATACGAGAGAGCTCTTGTTCCGTAAATTTTGCACTTTCGCGACTCAAACTATTATTTCCCAACGTTAAAAAATTAACTTATGATAGTAGTACGAGGAAAATAGGTGTTCGTATCATTAACAGTCTTATGTCTTTTTCACTTTGGCTCAGAAACTAACTCTGTGCAGGTCTATGAGGGAACAATTTTAATGAAAATAATTTTCATTGCTTTTTTCATACTAACTCTAGCCTCTTGCGGCGGCTCAGGTACTGATTCAATCGTTATAGAACCGATAGATAGTAGTGCGCCTGAGTCGAATAGTCCTGATATAAATACTTACCCGGGTGTCATCTGGGAGACGTTTCCTGCAGCGGATGTGG
>JAQWYJ010000027.1 GCA_029254005.1 Porticoccaceae bacterium
GTAGGGCCATCTTCGCCCTGACCAATAGAATCATGGGTGAACACAAAAATGCTTTGCTGCTTCATCAGCGCCGCCATGCGCACCGCATTGCGAGCATATTCCATAAACATCAAAAAGGTAGCACCATAATTAATGAAGCCACCGTGCAGCGCAATTCCATTCATAATTGCGCTCATGCCAAATTCTCTAACACCATAATAAACATAGTTACCGTTAGCATTACTGGCACTTATATCTTTTGACCCCGACCAAATTGTTAAGTTGGAACCTGCTAAATCAGCCGAGCCACCCAAGAGCTCAGGTAACAGAGGGCCATAGGCATTCAAGCAATTTTGTGATGCTTTACGCGATGCAACTTTTTCCATTTTAGCTTGGCATTGAGCAATATACGCATCAGCATTTTCACTAAAATTAACCGGCAACTGGCCATTTGTGCGTCTTTCTAACTCAGCAGCAAGATCGGGAAATTCTGCACGATAGGCTTGGAAAGACTCCTTCCAACGCTGCTGTGAAACTGCACCTTGCGGACGAGCATCCCACGACTGATAAAGATCACTTGGGATTTCAAAAGGTCCATGGCTCCAATTTAGCTGCTGACGAGCTAAGCTTACCTCCTCCACGCCCAGAGGAGCACCATGACAATCCTCTTTTCCTTCCTTATTGGGCGACCCAAAACCAATAATTGTTTTGCAGCAAATTAGAGTTGGCTTGTTAGATTCCGAACGAGCAGCCTCAATGGCATTCTTGATCGCATTACTATCATGGCCATCTACATCAGCAATAACCTGCCAACCGTATGCCTCAAAACGCCCTGGGGTGTCATCACTGAACCAACCTTCAACCTCCCCATCAATAGAGATACCATTATCGTCATAAAAAGCCGTTAACTTCCCCAATTTTAGCGTTCCGGCTAGAGAACAAACTTCGTGAGAAATGCCTTCCATTAAACAGCCGTCACCGAGAAATGTATAAGTTTGATGATCTATAATTTCGTGATTTGGCCGATTAAATTGCGCTGCTAACACTTTTTCGGCTAACGCCATACCAACCGCATTACTAATACCCTGACCCAGCGGACCTGTGGTTGTTTCAACACCAGGCGCATATCCATACTCCGGGTGTCCTGGTGTTTTCGAATGCAATTGGCGGAAATTCTTTATTTCTTCAATCGGCAAATCATAGCCACTGAGGTGCAGTAAAGAATATAGCAACATAGAGCCGTGGCCATTTGAAAGTACAAATCGATCTCGGTTAATCCAATTAGGATCTGCAGGATTGTGACTTAAAAAGTCATTCCAAAGTACTTCGGCAATATCAGCCATGCCCATAGGAGCGCCGGGATGACCACTATTGGCTTGTTGAACTGCGTCCATACTAAGGGCACGGATAGCGTTGGCAAGATCTCTTCTTGAGGCCATTAATTGTTACTCCTGAAAGGAAAAAATAATTGTTCGGTATTGTCCCTCAGACAAGGTTATCAGTAAACCGATATTCGCATTAGCTGTGCTTAATTTTTATATATAAAAATATATTGATATAATGTAAGTGCATGATAAAATGCCACGCATGTCAGTTGCCATCTCTCCAAAAAAAGAGCTTTGTTACTCCCACAGCGCAGACGCTGCCGCCGCGTTATGTAAGGCCGCTGGTGATCCATTACGTATGCAGATTCTAAAAGTACTCCAACAAAATGCGTATGGTGTGTTGGAGCTTTGCGCAGTATTTGGAATTCAGCAACCAGCTATGAGCCACCACCTTAAAATTCTTGCCTGTGCCTCGCTTGTTGCAACTCGTCGAGAGGGTACGTCAATTTTTTATCGACGCCACGAATTAACTACGGGAGACTCATTATTTAACCTTCAAACTAGTCTCTTCCAAACCATTGATTCCAGTAATCTAGATCAAGACTACGCCGATAAATTAACTTCTATTAATGCTAATCGGTGCGCAGCTTCTGTAGCCTTTTTCAATCAAAACGTTAATCGCTTTGAGGAAAATCAAGATCTTATTGCAAGCTGGTCAGACTATGGTGAAAGTGTCATTGGTTTCATACCAAGCCAGATGGCAAATAAGCATTCAGCATTGGAAGTTGGTGCTGGTTACGGCCAGTTTTTGACGGCACTAGCGTTAGAATTTAATCAGGTAACTGCGCTAGATAACTCAAAGGAAATGCTAGAACAATGCGTGAATAGAGTTTCTGCTCAAAAGATAACAAATGTGGAATTTTGTTTTGGCAATACCCAAAAGATTATCGAATCCGGAAACAAATTTGACTTTATTTCTCTCAATATGGTTTTGCATCACAATCCAAGCCCGGCTGATATCATTCAAGATTGTGCTCAACTTTTACATAATCAAGGCACCTTGATGATAACTGAGCTCTGCGCTCATGATCAGGAATGGGCGAAGCAATCATGTGGCGATTTGTGGCTAGGATTTGAACCGGCATTTTTAACTCGCTGGACTACATCTGCCGGCTTGATCGAGGGTAATAGTCTATATCTCACACAACGCAATGGTTTTCGCATCCAATTGCGTCAATTTCACAAAAACTAAGTTAAGCAAGGAAACGCAAACTATGTCTACTTATCGCCTATTTACCTCAGAATCAGTGTCAGAGGGTCATCCAGACAAAATGGCTGACCAAATTTCTGACGCTATTCTTGATGCCATTATTAAAGATGATCCAAATTCCAGAGTCGCTGTAGAGACAATGGTTAAAACAGGTATGACAATTGTTGCTGGAGAAGTAAGAACCAACACCTATGTAGATCTTGAAGAAGTGGTTCGTAAAGTTATCACTGATATTGGCTATGATAATTCTGATGTTGGCTTTGATGGCAACACCTGTGCAGTGCTCAATGCCATCGGCAAGCAATCAAATGATATCGCTCAAGGAGTTGACGCTGCCAATACCAAGGATATTGGTGCCGGTGATCAAGGACTAATGTTTGGTTATGCCTCGAATGAAACATCGGTACTTATGCCTGCTCCTATTCACTACTCGCACTTGCTGGTAAAACGGCAAGCTGAATTACGAAAAAATGGCCAACTGCCGTGGTTGCGTCCGGATGCAAAAAGTCAGGTTACTCTCCGGTATGACCAAGGCAAACCTGTATCCGTAGATGCCGTAGTATTGTCCACTCAGCATGATCCGAGTATTTCACTCAGTGAACTACAAGAAGCTGTGCGTTCAGAAATTATTGGTCCTGTATTACCTGAAGAGTGGCTACATGCAGAAACCCAATATCACATTAACCCTACCGGTCAATTCATCATCGGTGGGCCTGTAGGAGACTGCGGACTTACTGGACGTAAAATAATCGTTGATACCTACGGCGGCATGGCTCATCACGGTGGCGGTGCTTTTTCAGGCAAAGATCCTACCAAAGTTGATCGCTCTGCAGCCTATGCAGGACGATATGTTGCTAAAAATATTGTGGCTGCAGGTATTGCCGAGCGTTGCGAAATCCAAGTGTCTTACGCCATTGGAGTCTCTGAGCCTACTTCGATTAGCATTGATACCTATGGCACTGGAAAACTACCAGACCATGAGATAGAACAATTGGTTGCTGAAAACTTTGACCTCCGTCCTGGTGGCCTGATTGCGATGCTCGATCTGCTTAAGCCTATCTATCAACATACTGCAGCCTATGGTCACTTTGGCCGAGAAGAAGATACCTTTACTTGGGAAAAAACCGATAAAGCAGCGCAACTGAAAAAAGCGTTGTGACATGAATAAATTAACAACAGACACAAAAGGAACACATTTATGACTGCAACTATCCATGCTTTGGACGCAAAAAAAGGCACCAATGATTATAAGGTCGCCGATATCTCTTTGGCTGACTGGGGTCGAAAAGAAATATCCATCGCTGAATCTGAAATGCCAGCGCTGATTGCACTGCGTGAAAAATACCGTAGTGAACAACCCCTGTTTGGGGCCCGTATCCTTGGCTGTATTCACATGACAATTCAAACAGCTGTATTAATTGAAACACTTGAGACGCTTGGAGCAGAAGTGCGCTGGACTTCATGCAACATTTTCTCCACACAGGACCATGCCGCTGCGGCAGTTGCTGCCAATGGCACTCCT
>JAQWYJ010000026.1 GCA_029254005.1 Porticoccaceae bacterium
CTGCTGATCGACTTTATAGTTCTCTAATAGCCAACTTACAGGGCGCTTTCCTAGCAATTTTTTCGAGTCCTCTACCTCCTTGAATTGTTCGGCAATATGTAGATGAATAGGCGTGGTGGAGTGCGATCTGGACAGATGAGAAATTAACTCATCTAGAGCCGTCTTTGGAACAGCTCTCAGGCTATGTATGCCACAACCCACTTGATGCTGAGGATAATTTTTGACATGTCTTGTCGCATCTTCATGTAGTCTCAGATAATCCTCCAGACTATTACCAAAGCGCTTTTGTTGATCCAACAAACCATCTTGATTAAATCCTGAGGTCATATATAGCGTGGGCAATAGGGTAAGATTAATGCCGCTGGTATTAGCTGCGTTAATGATAGATTCTGAGAGTTGACTGACAGAAGAATAGGGTTGGCCATCAGGTTGATGGTGCAAATAGTGAAACTCAGCAACACTGGTGTAGCCCTGTTTTAACATTTCTGTATAGAGATAGGCGCTAATAGCCTCTAATTGATCTGGATTAAGTGCATTAGCGTGCTGGTACATGGTGTCGCGCCAAGACCAAAATGTGTCTGCCGCAGATACCTGATATTCGGTTAACCCCGCTATAGATCGCTGAAAAGAATGACTATGGCAATTTACAAGGCCTGGAACAACGATTCCAAGATGTTGGTCATGTGGCGTTTTTTGAGTATTTTTTTCTAGTCTTGTTATGACCCCAGCATGATTAATCTTTAGTTGGACATTGTTGGCCCAGCCATCACTTAATAACGCCTGGTTAATAAAATAATTCTGTTGGGACATAGGTGTTTTGAACCTCAGTATTGCATGCGGATTAGCCTGAGCTATAATATCACTCAACCTGTATATACAGGAAATCTATTTCTTATTGAGTAACCGCCCATGATTCATGCTGAGCAGTCTATCGCACCCCTTTACAAAAAGGTTAAAGCGTTTATTTTGGCAAAAATTGAGTGCGGTGAGCTGTTGCCAAATTATCGAGTTCCCTCTGAAAATGAGTTGGTTGGTCAATTAAAAGTATCAAGAATGACAGCCAATAGAGCGCTAAAGGAGTTAGCGGCAGAGGGAATACTCACCCGAGTGGCTGGAGTAGGAACCTTTGTGGCTGAGGCCCAAACCAAAGGCCATTTACTGGAAGTACGCAATATTGCGGAGGAGGTTGCCGAGCGTGGCCACAGTTATAGTAATATTGTAGTAACCCACCAAGCTGCTTCTTTGACTACAGCTATTGCTGCAGAAATGGAGCTTTCTAAGGCGACTAAAACAGTTTATCACACCACTATAGTGCATAGAGAAGACAGTAAAATGTTACAAGTAGAAGATCGCTATGTGAATGCTCAAGCCGTGCCAGGCTACATTGATATTGATCTCAAAATGACTACACCGGCAGCTTATTTACTTGCAAAGGTGCCTTTACATAAAGTCGAACATACGGTTCGAGCCGCTATGCCCAGTAAAATTATAAAGGAATTGTTGCGGATGGATGACAACATTCCTTGCTTGATCTTGGACCGACGCACCTGGTCTTCAGGCCAATTAATTTCTGTTGCCCATCTATACCATTCTGCGCAGTCTTTCTCACTCACAGAGACCATGCAAAAAGAGTAGCTACAGTTTAATTAGGACATTGGTATATCGCATCCATAGATACAGTTGCCTGCTTTTATAACTGATTTGGCAAGTTTTCCGCCTAGCCAATAAGCTAATTCTGATGGCTGTGTAACATCCCAAACAACTAAATCGGTGGCTTTTCCAAGTGCTAGTGAGCCAGTTGTTTTGTCCATGCTTAATGCTTTTGCGGCATTAATGGTCATGCCTTTAAGTGCTTCCTCAGGAGTAAGACCAAATTCTTGGCAGCCCATTACCATCATAAGCCGAGCAGACAGGACAGGTGAGCTGCCTGGATTTGCATCAGTTGCTATAGCGATGGGCACACCATATTTGCGTAATAGGGCAACCGGCGGTCTTTGCGTTTCTCTGAGCATGTAAAACGCCCCGGGCAATAGTACCGCTACACAGCCGCTATCTGCCATTGCTTTAACACCTTTTTCATCAAGATATTCTAAATGATCAGCAGAGAGTGCTTGATATCGGGCAGCAAGCGCAGCACCTCCAGAGTTTGATAGCTGTTCTGCATGGAGTTTTACCGGTAGACCTAATCTTTTAGCTGCGCTAAACACACGATCGATTTCATCAGTTGAAAATGCAATGTCTTCACAAAATCCATCAACTGCATCAATGAGGCCCAGACAATGCAGTTGCGGTAACATTTGGTTACAAATCGTGTCTATATACTCAGAGCGTTGATTTTGATACTCAGGTGGTAGGGCATGGGCAGCTAAAAAAGTGGTTTTAAGAGTAACTGGTTCTAGACTGCCTAGTTTGCGTGCCACCCTCAGCATCTTAGCCTCATCCTCTATCGTAAGGCCATAGCCGGACTTAATTTCTAGGGTTGTGACCCCGTCACTGATTAATTGTTTCAGGCGTTGTGTTGCGGATAGCAGTAACTGTTCCTCTGAAGCTTCTCGCGTATGACGCACAGTGCTCATAATACCGCCGCCTTGGTGAGCAATTTGCTGATATGATTGACCCTGTAATCGCAGGTTAAATTCTGTGGCCCGGTTGCCTCCATAGACAAGGTGTGTGTGACAGTCAATTAAACCGGGAGTAATGCAAGAGCCTTGGACATCATGAATTATCTTGGCCATTTCAGATGCTGAGTGCTGCAGTGATTCCATGCTAGAAATATGGCTGATAAGACCATCTCTAGAGCCAATTACTGCATTTTCAAGTGTCTGAGGAAGACCATCTTCGGTAATCATGGTTAAGGTGGCATTGATCCACAGGCTATCATGTATTGTCATAGCGATAATCTCACCGATTTTATGTAAAAATGTTTGATATAAATGTTGCGTGAGTAATCAGTATAGAATATCTTAACCTGTATAGACAAGCCTATACAGTAGCGTGCTGTTGGTTTTCGTAGTTACACATAAAGCGATAGATTTATAGCCAAGCTGCAATTAAATATTTAAAGGAATTAGCATGACCTCTGAGCATGAACACAAAGGAGCCCCACCAGTAAAGGCTCCAACAGGAACCCAAATGACCGCTAAACATTGGACAACAGAAGCACCGTTGAGGATGTTAATGAACAATTTGCATCCTGATGTTGCCGAACGACCTGAGGATCTGGTGGTATATGGTGGCATTGGCAAAGCAGCCAGAGATTGGCAGAGTTATGAAAAAATCATCCAATGTCTGCGCGATTTAAATGAAGATGAGACATTACTGGTGCAAAGCGGTAAGCCAGTAATGGTTGCAAAGACCCACTCAGATGCACCTCGGGTGCTTATAGCTAATTCCAATCTGGTTCCCAATTGGGCTAATTGGGAACATTTCAATGAGCTTGATCGCAAAGGTTTGGCTATGTATGGACAAATGACCGCTGGCTCGTGGATTTATATCGGCAGTCAGGGTATTGTTCAAGGCACTTACGAGACTTTCGTTGAGATGGGCAGGCAGCATTATAACGGTGATTTATCAGGACGATGGATACTTACCGCCGGGCTTGGTGGCATGGGCGGTGCACAACCTTTGGCAGCAAGCCTTGCAGGGGCTTGCAGTCTCACCATTGAGTGTCAGGAAAAGCACATCGATTTTCGTTTGCGCACAGGCTATCTCGACAAGAAAGCTTACAGTCTCGATGAAGCCATGGCGATTATCAACACAGCGATCAGTTCGGGTGAAGTAATTTCAGTTGGATTGTTAGGCAATGCCGCTGACATTTTACCCGAGATGGTGAGCAGAGGTATTCGACCAGACGCGGTTACCGATCAAACCTCGGCTCACGACCCTATTCATGGTTATTTGCCCAGCGGTTGGACCGCGGAAAAATGGAAACAACTGCAAACCAGTGATCAGCAACAGGTTATGGAAGCATCGCGCCAATCCATGGCAACCCATGT
>JAQWYJ010000043.1 GCA_029254005.1 Porticoccaceae bacterium
ACACACGGAAGAAGTGCGTGTTGCTATGGTCGATGGCCAACGATTATATGATTTAGACATTGAGAACAGGACTAGAGAGCAAAAAAAATCTAACATTTACAAGGGTAAAATCACCCGAGTAGAACCAAGTTTAGAAGCAGCTTTTGTTGATTATGGTGCCGAACGACATGGTTTTCTGCCACTAAAAGAAATTTCAAGAGAGTACTTCAAAAAAGGCGCGTCTGAAGGCGGTAAAGTCAGAATCCAGGATGCGCTTAAAGAAGGCCAAGAAGTTGTTATTCAGGTAGAAAAAGAAGAGCGCGGTAACAAAGGTGCTGCGCTTACAACGTTTATCAGTTTAGCTGGTCGCTACCTAGTTCTTATGCCCAATAATCCGCGAGCTGGTGGCATCTCTCGAAGAATTGAGGGTGACGAGCGTGCAGATCTTAGAGAGGCTATGCGCGGCCTTGAAATTCCCGATGGAATGGGGGCTATTGTTCGTACAGCTGGAATTGGACGAGCAACCGAAGAACTTCAGTGGGATTTCAATTACCTGCTACAGTTGTGGAATACCATTACCGAAGAATCTAAAAAGGCAAAAGCACCACACTTTCTGTTTCAAGAGAGTAATGTCATCGTAAGAGCGATTCGGGACTATCTGCGTCACGATGTCGGTGAAGTTATTGTAGATGGTGAAGAAGCTTATGCACTCGCGGCAGCGTTTATAAGCACAGTCATGCCAGATTTCACCAGTAAGGTTAAGTTTTACCAGGACGAGATACCACTTTTCAATCGTTATCAAGTTGAAAATCAAATCGAGACAGCGTTTTGTCGCGAAGTAAGCCTACCCTCGGGAGGATCAATCGTCATTGATGTAACAGAGGCAATGGTCTCAGTTGATATCAACTCTGCTCGCGCCACAAAAGGTGGCGACATCGAAGAAACTGCCTTTAATACTAATAAAGAAGCGGCCGATGAGATCGCTCGCCAGCTCCGCCTGCGCGATGTAGGTGGGTTAATTGTTATTGATTTTATCGACATGTTGAACACTCGCCATCAAAAGGAAGTAGAAAACAAAATGCGCGATGCGCTTGAGGTTGATCGTGCTCGAGTGCAAGTCGGCCGAATTTCGCGGTTTGGATTACTTGAAATGTCTCGACAACGGCTGCGCCCTTCCCTTGAAGAAACCATGTCACACATCTGTCCTCGCTGCAAAGGTCAGGGAACTATTCGGGGTACACGCTCACTGGCGCTATCAATTTTACGACTCGTTGAAGAAGAAGCACAAAAAGAATTTAGTCGCGAAATACGAGCAATTGTTCCAGTACCGGTGGCCACTTTTTTATTGAATGAAAAACGCAAAGAAATCTCTGAAATCGAAGTTCGGAATAAAATCAAGGTAACAGTGTTGCCAAATACCGAAATGGAAACGCCGCACTTTGAAGTTGTACGAATCCGAAATCAAGATGAAGAGACTTCAGATTTTAGCTACAAACTAGCTAATGAATTAAGTAAAGTCGAAGAGGAAATTGTCAGCGATTCCTCTGCGCCTCAGCCGCTCCCTCAGCCAGCTGTAAAAACGGTGATTCCATCGACACCAGCACCTGTTATAGCTCAGCCTGTTGCGGAAGATATAAGACCTCCTAGTCTGTTCAAACGATTCTTAACGGCTATATTCGGTTCTTCCACAGTCGTTGAAGAAGAAAAGCCAAAACTCAAGTCGCCGCAAAATAGAAAAAATCGTAACCGTAGTCGTAACAATCAAAATAGAACACGGGATGGACAAAACAATCGCGGACGACAAAATAACCGAAAAGCTGATGAAAATAAGCCAGAAAGTCGTAAATCAACTGGATCATCTGCGACAGACCAAAATAATGCAGCAAAAAATAACTCGAATAACACTAATAAACGCAACAAGAACAACCGACCAAAAGATCATGCCGTTAATGGTGACGGATCATCGGAGGTAACCACACTTAATCCGGCTCAAAATACAGCTGGTAACGCTGCACCAGACCAAATTAAGCGTCGTCCCGATGAAAAGCGACGAGGTCCGCGTCGTCGTCGTCAAAGACAGGACGTGCCCCAGGAGCTTATGGATCAGACAGCCAAGCTAACTGTGGCTGGAACTGATGAGAAAGTGAACTCTGATCATAAGGTAAAAACCATAGAAGATACTACGGCAGATACAATCACTGTCTCAAGTAGCAAGTCCGGTCCTGATCTAAAGTCAGAATCTAACTCAAAAGGTGTGAAAACTACTGAAAAGCAGGCTCAAAAATCTACTGATGCAGCGGCAGATAGTCTTCTCACTGACAAAGATACCGCAGCTGAATTACCCAAGCCGGTTAAAGCCAGACCAAAACGAAAAACTTCACCTCGGGCAAAGCCTGTGGACAAAACAAATGCCGAATTAGAAAATAGTCCGGCAGCTGCGGTGTCTGAAGAGAAAAGCAAGCCAGCCAAAAAAGCACCCGCAAAGAAAGCAGTACCGAAGGCTAAGCCTGCAAAAAAGGAGATAAAAAAAGAGGCAGTAAAAGTGAAGAGTGCTGACGCAGCAGACCTAAAAGACGCACAGCAATCGTCTAAACCACCTGCTAGAGCAAGTAATGATCCGCGTAAAAAACCTAAACCAGCCTCTACCATTAAGGTCAGTACTGAGGTTGTTAAGCAACAGTCAGAAAATCAAGTGCCGGTTAAAGCGAAAACAGCTTCGCCTAAAAGTAAGCCCGTGAAAAAAGCTGTGCCAAGGGCTTCTAATGATCCCCGAAAAAAACGATCCACAGTAAAGAGCCCTTCGGCGGAAAAAGTGACGAAATTACCCGCTGACGCCAAAAAAGTCAGCCAAATTGGTGAATCTCCGAAGGAAAATTCACCAAAAGACTAATTGGTACTTGTTAGAACTAAAAGGCGCTGTATAATCGCGCCTTAATTGGTGGGATGGCAGAGCGGTTGAATGCACCAGTCTTGAAAACTGGCATAGGTTAATAGCCTATCTAGGGTTCGAATCCCTATCCCACCGCCATATTAAGCGACTAAACCTCTGTTTTTCAGGGGTTTCTTTGCTTAAGGCCTATGAAATTTTTATTATATTTCTTTTGTATGTTGGGGTCTGGCGCTATGACTAGCTTCGTCCCTTTCAATCCTAACGCTTAGCCATCAAAATTCACTACGCCGTGATAATGAACGATAATTCATAGAGCGTCTTAGCCTTTAAACACTAGAATCTATTTTTAACGTATCTAAGATTTTTACCAAAATTTTATTTGTTTACGGCTTTAAATGGGGATCACTGTGAAATAAATTCAGGTTTCGCAGTTAATATTCACCTAGTGTAACTTCATCATTTTCTTGCGTCAGTGCATGTTTATCACCCAATCAGACCCAACACAAACTCTACGTTTAGCAACTGCAATTAACCAACTACTCTATACTATGAGTCCTTTGG
>JAQWYJ010000044.1 GCA_029254005.1 Porticoccaceae bacterium
TGGAATGATGTCACCCGGTGATGGAGGCTCTCCGGGAGGCTTCCCTAAATTTTGATCAGGTAGAGTTTATTTATGGTGCGAATCAAAAATACCCATCCCTGATGATTATTTTGGTTGAAAACAGTTTCATTTTTAATACTTTTGGCGTACCATACCGCGCCTTTCAGGAGAGTCACGCACTGCTTGCGTAACTCTGTTACAAGCATCGAGTTTGGCGATAATGCCGCTCGAACATAGGATTCAACAGATGGTTACAATTAGATTAGCTCGAGGCGGTGCAAAAAAACGTCCTTTTTACCATATTACGGTTTCTGACTCGCGCAAGGCGCGTGATGCTCGCTACATAGAGCGTATTGGATTTTTTAATCCGGTTGCTCGTGGCGCTGAAGAGCGTTTGCGTGTGGATCTGGAGCGAGCCAGTTATTGGCAGGGCCAGGGCGCGCAAGTGAGTGATCGCGTTTCTGCCTTATTAAAAGAGGCTGCTAAGAAAGCGGCTTAGTATTGAGATCATCCTATGATTAGCGATGATAGTGTTTCCGAAATGCTTATTGTCGGACGAACAACAACAGTGTTCGGTGTTCGTGGGTGGCTCAAGGTGTTTTCGTACACTGAAGATGTTGAAGCGCTTCTTGACTATCAGCCGTGGTGGATTGGTACAGAAACTGGGTTGCAGGAAGTAACTGCAGACGACTTCAAACGTCACGGCGATGGATTAATTGTTCATTTTAAAGATGTAGACGACAGAGATGTTGCCAAATCGTGGTGTCAGAAAGATATATTGGTGCCAAAGGCCATGTTACCGCCACTTAACATAGGTGATTATTATTGGCATCAGTTAGTTGGACTTAATGTCTTTAACCAATATAAAGGGGAGCAATCCCTGTTGGGGACAGTGACCTCTCTCCTGGAAACAGGTGCCAATGATGTTCTTGTAGTCAAAGGTGATGGAGATAGTGTAGATCGAAGCGAACGGTTGATCCCTTACTCTGAAGAATTTGTTATCGAAGTGGATATGGTTAAACAAAAGATGACTGTGTCATGGGATCCGGAATTTTAATTGTCTAGGGTACTCTTAAAGGCGTAGATTAATGAAAGTTGCCGTTATTACCTTGTTTCCGGAGATGCTAACGCCAATTACTGAGTACGGTGTCAGTGCTAGAGCATTAAATAAGAAGTTAATGGATGTTAGCTGTTTTAATCCAAGAGACTACACTGCGGATAAGCATAGAACGGTAGATGACCGTCCATATGGTGGTGGGCCAGGTATGGTTATGATGGTTGCTCCACTTGAAAAAGCAGTATCTGCGGCACGACAATGGATCGGCGCACAAGAGACCTTAGTTGTGTATTTGTCGCCACAAGGATCGCTTTTAAACCAAGCGGCGGTTAGTAGATTTGCCTCGCTCGATAATCTGATTTTGATCGCGGGGCGCTATGAAGGAATTGATGAGCGAGTCATAAGTAGACTTGTAGATGAAGAATGGTCAATTGGTGATTATGTTCTTAGCGGCGGAGAACTTCCCGCAATGGTCCTTTTGGATGCCGTTATAAGACAGTTACCGGGAGCACTGGGTAATCAGGATTCTGCAGATCAAGATTCGTTTGCAGATGGATTGTTAGATTATCCTCACTACACGCGACCAGAAAGTTTTGCTGGAGATACAGTGCCTGAGGTACTTCTCTCTGGGGACCATAAAAAAATTAAACGTTGGCGTTTGCAACAATCGTTGTTGCGTACTCAGCAAAGAAGACCACGTTTACTGGATGATCTGGTGCTCAATAAAGAGCAAAAGATTTTACTCAAGGAAGTGAGTGTTGCGCTGGCAGATGATGACAAAGGATAGTGTTCATCCTCTCTGTACAGAGCTCTAAAGCAGGTGGATTTCCACCAACCAATGAAAATTGAGGAGCAAGAAATGACAAATAAAACATCGATAATAGCGGCGATTGAAAAAGAGCAAATGGACAAAGAAATTCCTGATTTCAGTCCTGGTGATACTGTAGTTGTTCAGGTCAAGGTAAAGGAAGGTACTCGTGAGCGGCTTCAAGCATTTGAGGGTGTTGTTTTAGCTAAACGTAATCGTCAGTTAAACTCTGCATTCACAGTAAGAAAAATTTCAAATGGTATTGGGGTCGAACGCACTTTCCAGACGTATAGCCCTTTAGTTGACAGTATTGAAGTTAAGCGGCGAGGCGCAGTGCGTCGAGCTAAGCTCTACTATTTGCGTGATCGTTCAGGACGATCTGCTCGTATCAAGGAAAAGTTGGGTTAAGCTGAGCAACGTAATTGGCAGTAAAAGGCGACTTATTTAAGTCGCCTTTTTTGTGCAATAACTAAAACCGCGACCAATATCGCTAGTTAGAGTTAGTCAATGGGCTGTATTGCGTTCTAATTCGGTATATGATGATCTCAGTTAACATAAGATAGCCTTTTTATTGTTATCAACACATACTTTTATCAATGAAAGATTTTTATCGTGAATATTTTAATTGTAGATGATCATGATTTTGTTTGTCTTGGCCTCAAGGCAACGCTTTTAGCTAAATTCACCAATGCTGAAGTTAGCCTAGCTAATAATATTGATTCAGCACTGATCCTGTTGTCTTCCCAAGATTTTGATTTAGCTATTGTCGATTTATTTATGCCCGGTGGTAAAGGTGGCTTCAGTTTTATTGAGGAGGTCAGTCGTAGCTATAAAAAAATACCTATTATAGTATTGTCTGCTTCTGAAAACCCCGTTCATATTCGCCAGAGTATTGATGCTGGAGCCATGGGATTTATGTCAAAATCCGATCCTCAATATGTCCTATTTGACGCTATTTTGACGGTGTTAGGTGGCAACATTTTTATACCTAAATCTCTTTCTGGTTCATTACCTGACGCTGATCGAAAACATAATGAATTTGCAATAAATGGCCAGCGTATCACTGAAGCTTTGACAATTCGCCAATTAGATATTTTGTGCTGCGTTGCAAAAGGTTTATCTAACAAACTTATTGCCAGAGAATTAGATCTCTCTGAAAATACTGTCAAAGTTCATGTAAGTGCTATCCTTCGTATATTGCAGGTTACTAATCGTACGCAAGCAGGTTTGCTAGGTCAGGCGTTAGTCGAATCTAAATTAGTTGCCGATTATGATATTCCTCAGAGGTGATGGAGCTTATCGGTTGATCAACTTTTTGCAAAAAATTATGCCCATTAAGTTTAAAGCGCTTGGTAGCATTTATTCTAGAATGCTTATCACTGTGGTTATTCCGTTTCTTATTTTTTCTTTTTCAGCACTTTACTATATGTTGGAAAACCAAAATGAAGAGCTAAGCGAAGTCAAAAATTTGTTAGGAGATCTTGCTGCAGATCAATTTGTGAGACACGCTATTGATGCTTTGTATCTCGAAGATCAGGTGATGTTAGAGCAAGAGATTGAGCATATGCGATCTCTTGTTGGAGTCGATGGATTAATTATTTATAACGTATGGTCGGACAAAATTGATACCTTTGGTTACGTTGATTACGATATTACACAATTGCCAACAAAATCACCTAGTCAGTCCATGAGCGAATTTGTTGCTCGGTTAAAGCCCTTGAGTCATCAAAACTATAAGATTTATTCCGACAGTCAACAGTTTATTTTTCGTCAGATCCGAATACCTCCGAACTCTCAATATTACTCATCAAGTCAAGATCTTATTGGCTGGGTGATGGTGGCGATGAATAACAATATGATGATGGGTCGCCGGGATGAAAAGATATTTTTGATTTTGATGGTCGTGGGATTTTTAATATTTTTTGCTGGCTCTTTGTCGGTTATTTATGCACGTAAAATTTCCCAGTCTATTGTAGATCTCAATACTCGTGTGGATGATATGGCTCTGGGTAATGTTGATGATTTAGCTGCAGAGGTAGGTCCAAATGAAATACAACAGTTAGCCAGAGGGATTAATCGACTGGCTGTTACGATTCGGGATGCAAATCTTTTGACGCAGAGTGAGATTGCCCGTGCAACATCGCAATTACATGCTACGTTAAATGAATTAGAGGAGGTAGCTAAGGGGCAAAATCAGTTTCTTGCTAGAATGAGTCATGAATTACGAACGCCATTGACAGCTGTAATTGGTTTTTCGCGTCTGGTTGCATCCGAAGAAAGTACTACCAAACGCAGTGAATATCTGGATGTTGTTGAGGTATCTTCCACTATGCTGCTAACTATGATTGATGACATTTTAGAATTTTCTAAGGCTCACAGCGCCGGATTTACCCTAGAAAAAATTAATTTTGACATAAGGAAATGGTTGGTTGATGTTATGGCCATTCATCGAGAAAGTGCCGAGGATAAAAACCTTAAGCTACACCATGAAATTAAAGGACCACTGCCTCAGCTTGTGCGCGGAGACCCTGTTCGCTTGGCGCAAATCATATCAAATTTAGTGAGTAATGCGATCAAATTTACTGAGGAAGGTGTTGTCTCTGTTACCGTCGAAATGGATTCATCCCCTGAGAATTTCAACATTTTGCACTGTACAGTAAAAGATTGTGGAAAAGGTATTGCAGTTGATCAACAAGAGGCATTATTTGAACCATTTACCCAAGAGAATGAAGCTATTAATCGACTTTATGGTGGCGCCGGTTTAGGTCTTTCAATATGTAAGAAATTAGTCAATATAATGGATGGAGACATCTCTATACACAGTATTATTGGGAAGGGAACAGACATTAGTTTCAATTGCAGACTCTATGAACCCTTTGGTGAGAGTTTATCGCAAGTAGAGTCTGACACTGAATCTAAAGTTAGTGAAATACTTACCGGAGTTAAAATACTGGTCGCGGAAGACAATCTTTTTTCGCAAAAACTCATTGTGAAATTACTTGAAGGCTATGGCGCAGAGTGCTCTGTGGTAAACAATGGTCTTGAGGCTATTGAAATTGCCCGTATGCTGCATATAGATTTAGTTTTAATGGATGTGCATATGCCAGTTGTTGACGGTATAGAAGCCTGTGCTTCAATAGTTAATCAGTCCTCTGATAGCCCGCCGGTATTGGGGTTAACAGCTGATATCACTGGTGAAGCAGAAAATAATATGATTGCAGCAGGTGCTCAATTGGTACTTAGAAAACCATTAAATGAAACAGCTTTGATCAATACTATCTTGTCGACGATGGAGAGAAAATCTCACGTTTTAGAGTCTGCAGACGAAGGGCTGCTGTCTTCAATTATTCCGGTAGCTGAACTTAAAGAGGCTCTTGAACAAAATTTAAACGATTTAGAGGCGCACCTTGATGATACTAGTGATGTAGACTTTCAGCATATATTGCATAATTTGTTAGGATTGTCTGGATTATATGGTATGTCTGAATTTAGACAGCTTATTCTGTCTTTCAAAACATCGTATGGCGTTCAGAGTACTGAGGAAAGTGGGCGCCTTCTGCAAGCGATCAGGCAAAATTTAGAGGAGAATCTAGTCGTGAAAGATTCTTCTCACTGATAAATTCTTTTACTCGCCAAGCAATAAGGCATAAACTCATAGCTTTAATTGCTTTGAAACTGCTTTTCTAACGGCGGCCCTGCTAACAAAGTCAATTCCTATTAACCATGATTACTCATAAAATGAACCAAGACCCTTTTGAAGACAGAGAAGCGACTAAATACGAAAAGCCAATACCTAGCAGAGAGTTCATACTTGATTTTCTCGCTGATAGTATTGGCCCTCTGACACATCCGGAAATATGTTCGGCTTTAGGTTTAACTGATGAACAGCAAATAGAAGCCATGCGTCGGCGTTTACGAGCTATGGAAAGAGATGGTCAGGTAGCTAGAAATAGACGTGACAGTTACGGTACTTTAGACAAACTTAATCTTGTTAAAGGCCGTGTTATTGGTCATCCAGAGGGTTATGGGTTTATAAAGCCAACGCAAGGCGATAGTGATGATATCTATCTCTCCAGTAGTCAAATGCGGCGAGTGTTTGACGGCGATATTGTGCTTGTCCGTATCGCTGGTTGGGATCGAAGAGGAAGACCTGAAGGGCGTTTGGTTGATGTTGTACAGCGCAATACATCGCAGTTAGTGGGACGATATTTTAACGAAAGCGGTATTAATTTTGTGCGGGCCGACAATCCTAGAATTAGCCAAGATATTTTGATTCCTAATGATCGAGTTGGAAAAGCAAAGGCTGGGCAAATTGTAGTAGTAGATGTTTTAGAGCCACCCTCGAGACACTCTCTACCGGTTGGGGCAGTCAGTGAAATTTTAGGTGACCACTTAGACCCTGGTCTAGAAGTTGATATGTCCATACGCAATTACGGTATTCCCCATCAATGGAATGAGCTAGTTCTTGCTCAGACCGCGGCTATTCCAGAAAAGGTAACTGATATAGAGTATAGGGTGGACCTAAGGTCTACGCCGTTAATAACTATTGATGGTGAAGATGCCAGAGACTTTGATGATGCTGTTTTTTGTGAAGCTAAAGTTGATGGAGGTTGGCGTTTAATTGTTGCCATTGCAGATGTATCCCACTACGTAAGTGTCGGGTCTGCTTTAGATAGTGAAGCTTTTGACCGTGGAAATTCGGTTTATTTTCCTAACCATGTAGTACCGATGCTGCCTGAGAAGTTGTCTAATGGACTCTGTTCATTAAATCCTCATGAGGATAGACTTTGCATGGTCTGTGAGATGCAGATTAGCGCTGAAGGTCATATTGCCGGTTATCAATTTTGTGAAGCTGTCATGCATTCTCACGCCCGTATGACCTATACCCAGGTTGCTCAAATTATTAGTCAACGTAAGGATGACCCTGCGTCGGGAATTCGAAAACAATTCGCCTCCATTGTGCCTCATATTGATGATCTTAATGACTTGTATGAGGTGTTGATTAAGCGAAGATTTAAGCGTGGAGCCATTGATTTTGACTCTCAAGAAACACGTATATTGTTTGACAGCCAACGAAAGATTAGTCAAATTATCCCGGTTGAGCGAACCACTGCTCACCGGCTCATCGAAGAGTGTATGCTCTGTGCAAATGTCTGTTCTGCAGTTTTTCTAGAAAAGGTAAACATCCCTGCGTTGTATCGCGTACATGTGGGACCAAGTGAGGACCGTTTGGAGTCCGTGCGAGAATTTCTAGCTGAATTAGGGATTGGATTAGGGGGTGGAGATGAGCCTGAACCTGAGGATTACCAGCGTGTGTTACGGGCTGTTACACATAGAGATGATGCGTCTATAATTCAATCAGTAATGCTGCGGTCTATGAGTCAAGCGGTGTATCAGCCAGAGAATTTGGGTCATTTTGGATTGGCATTTGATGCCTATAGTCACTTTACTTCGCCGATTAGACGTTATGCAGATTTACTCGTTCATCGTGCGATTCGAAGCTTGATTCGTTCGGGTAAAAAAAATCCTAATGTATACCGTGTTAAAGGTAGTTCCTCACTCTCAAAGTCTAAAATCTATCCCTATGAAATAGAGCATCTAGCTGTTGTTGGAGAGCATTTGTCTGTGACTGAACGACGTGCAGACGACGCCACCAGAGATGTGGTTAACTGGTTAAAGTGCGAATATTTGTTAAGTCGAGTGGGAGACCAGTATACCGGTGTAGTTAGTGCCGTGACTGGATTCGGTTTGTTCGTTATGTTAGATGATCTTCATGTTGAGGGGCTGATTCACGTTACCGGATTGCCAAAAGACTATTATCACCATGAAGCCTCACAACATCGTATGGTGGGAGAGCGTAGTGGGCGTATTTTTAGATTAGGTCAAAAACTGAGGGTTAATCTGGTAAGAGTGAACTTGGAGGAACGTAAAATTGACTTTGAATTGATTGATGATGCCGCTCAAGATAGCTTACGTCCGAGCAAAGGTAAAAATTCGACGAAAGTCAAGGTGTCTAGTAAAGCCAATGCATTAGCTGAAGACTATACCAAAAAGCGTAAAGCAAGGAGTAAGGGTGGGTCTGAAAGTACTTCAGGAAAACCGTCTAGAAAACGCAGAGCTAAAGCTAACACTGGAAAAACCAACTCAACTAAAACCAGAGTCGGTTCCTCTGTAGCTCTAAAGCCGAAAAAAAAGAAAAAACCGAAACGCTAACCCAGTTAAAGGTCAGTTCTCTAGTTATTTCTTTATATACAGTGGTAGGATTCTATTGAGAATCTCTCCTATATGTTCTAAAAACAGAGTACCCATTTTGCTGTTATAAAAGTCTGGACTAGGATTCCCTAAAGCTAAAATACCAAGTTTATGAGTTTTCCCCAAGAGAATGGCCGCCACTGACCCGATATTATCTTGGGCCTCGCCGAATAAAAAGATATTTTCCTCATTGCGTAGGGTACCGCAAACAGGAGAGGTAGCGTTGACAATATTCGGTACCTGTTCTGTTGCATCTTCAAGTGAGATTACTCTAGCCATGCTGTTTTCTAAACAATTTTTATTTCCAAAAAGACTTACAGAAAAAGATGAAACGCCAAAATCTGTACCAAGGCTATCATAAAGCGCCTCGACAACCGAAGCCAGAGAGTTAGCATCTAGCAAGTTCACTACCAAGCGCCGAGTTTTTTCAAACATCAGTTCGTTATCTTTTGCGATAACAACCAGACTATCAAGTTGGTGCACAAGTAGAGCATTTCGCTCGCGAAGTGTAGCCAGTTGTCGCTCAACTAAAGATACAGCTCCTCCAGGTTTGTGGTTGACAATCATGGTTTCCAGAATGTCTGGATTCTCGTCCAAAAAAGTTGGATGGTCTCGTAAAAATCCTCTGACCTGCTTAATATTCACGTCAGTTTTTATTTCTTTACTCATAATTTAATGTGTCCATGAAAGCTAGTTGTGGCAGGGCCTTCCATAATAAGCGGATGTCCTTCTCCCGGCCAATGTATAATTAAGCTGCCTCCAGTTAGTTTCACCTGAACTGGAGATTCTGCGAGGCCTCGGTCAATTGCTGCAACAACCGCGGCACAGGCACCAGATCCACAGGCTCTTGTCTCGCCAGCGCCGCGTTCATGTACGCGCACCACTAGGCTATGCCGGTTCAGTATCTCAGCAAACCCTACATTAACCTTGTTTGGAAATAGAGAATGGTTCTCTAGCTGAGGTCCAAGAGTATTTACCGGTGCACTTTGTACTTCATTGACAAATAAAATCACGTGAGGATTACCCATGGAAACAGCTGAAAACGAGACAGACTCACCATCTAACTCGACTGTGTAGCTGCGATCTCGATGTGTTGTTTCAAAAGGGAGATCTGAAGGCTCTAAACTTGGTATACCCATGTCAACAGTAACGTTTGATCTGTCGATAATGTTTAGTATGAGTATACGATTTTGAGTTTTAACGCGAAGTGAGGATTTTCCTGACAGCTGGCGATCACGAATAAACCGCGCCAAACAGCGAGCACCGTTGCCGCACTGCTCCACTTCGCTCCCATCACTGTTGAATATTCGATACTCAAAATCGATGTTGCTCTGTTTCGGGGGCTCAACCAATAACACCTGGTCACAACCAATACCTAAATGGCGATCAGAAAGTCTTTTTATTATTGCCGTCGACAGCGTAACGTTCTTGGTTACTCCATCAATAACAACAAAGTCATTGCCTAGGCCATGCATTTTAGTAAAGTGTAATACCATGCGATTATTCAACAATTTGACGGCTATTGCTCCGGCAAAAGGTGCTCTCCTTTAATTAGCTCTTCAAGGGTTTCCCGTTGTCGGATAACAAAGGCACTATCTTCGTTTACCATTATCTCTGCCACTCGAGGTCGACTGTTATAATTTGAGCTCATAACGAAGCCATAAGCGCCCGCTGAAAAAAGGCATAAACAATCACCCTCTTTTACGGTAAGTTGTCGGGACTTTGCTAAAAAGTCTCCGCTTTCGCAGACTGGACCCACCACATCATAGGTTTTCTCCTGTTGATTGACATTGGTCTCTACGTTTTGAACATCCATCCATGCCTGATAAAGGGAAGGTCTGAGCATGTCATTCATTGCAGCATCGACTACTGCAAAATTTTTGTGTTCGGTCACTTTTACATAGAGCACTTCAGTCAATAAAACACCGGCATTTGCTGTCATAGAGCGCCCAGGCTCCACTATTAGTGTCTCGCTACGACCTTCAAGAAGAGGAAGTATGGCCCGCATATATTGGTCTACTGATTGGATTGATTCATTTTGATAGCGCACGCCAAGACCGCCGCCAATATCTACGTGGTTAAGTGTAATGCCTTGCTCATTTAGAGTGTCTGCAAGTTCCAAAAGTCGTTTCATGGTATCTACAAAGGGACTTTTTTCGACGATTTGTGATCCTATGTGGCAGTCTAAACCGACGATATTAATATTCGACATGCTCGCTGCGTCTTGATAGACGTCAAGAGCTTGATTAATATCAATGCCAAATTTATCTTCTTTTAAGCCTGTGGATATGTACGGATGCGTTTTTGCATTAACATCTGGATTTACTCGAATTGAGATTGGCGCTTTGAGGCCTTTTTCCTCTGCGGTTTTATTCAGTAAACGTAGCTCTGATTCTGATTCTACATTGAAGCAATGAATACCCACATCTAAGGCACGAGACATTTCATCAGCTGTTTTTCCTAGGCCAGAAAAAACAATTTTGGAGGGATTACCTCCAGCTATCAGAACTCTCTCTAATTCGCCAATTGATACGATGTCAAATCCACAGCCAAGCTTAGCCAATGATTGTAATACGGCAATATTAGAGTTCGACTTGACTGCATAACAGACCAGATGTGGATGGCTTTTTAGCGCGTTAACATAGGCGTGGTAGTTAAGTTCAAGTGCAGTCTTGCTGTAGACATAGCAGGGTGTACCAAACTTGTCAGCTATAGATTGAAGGCTAACTTTTTCCATTAAAAGCTGACCATTATCTCGATAAATTGTACTGTGCATAAGTGTTTATTTTTCGTTTATTTGCGAGGAAACTACATAGGTTTCAGAAGCATCTTTTGGCAGATACAAGTCACCGCTATTTCCACATCCAGCCAGCGAACCGAGGCACAGAATTATTACTATTCCTATTAATCGTGCTTTCATAATGACACTCCACTTTTCTAATGGTTTAGTATAACGGTAGTGGCAGATTACCCCCAAACAATTATACTGCTGGTCTGTAACTTAATTTACGATATTTAGGGCCTGTGATATGAATGAAGCAGAATTTAGCCAGCTTGTTGATGATGTAATGTTTTCGATTGAAGAAAGTATTGATGACAGTGGTGCAAACATTGACTATGAAAATACCGGTGGCCTGCTTACCTTAACCTGTGACATAAATGGCTCTCAAATTATCTTGTCACGTCAACCAGCATTAAAAGAAATATGGTTGGCGGCAGTATCTGGTGGGTTTCACTTCACATTGCAAGGTGATGAGTCTAAACGTTGGTGTAATACCGTTAATGGCCGATTACTAGCCACCATGTTAACAGACGCCTGTATGGCTCAGGCCAATGAGAAGGTCGATTTTGCATTTTAACTAGCGTAAATTTATTTTTTTTAAGGCTCTTGCTCCAGCGGCTTGCACCTGGATCGGGGCTGTCCCTCCAATATGGTTTCGCGCAGAAACGGACCCTTCTAAGGTGAGTATTAAAAAGACATCCTCAGTAATATGATTTGAGAATGACCTTAGCTCATCAATGGACATTTCTGATAAATCTTTGTCTACCTTGATTCCATAGGCTACTGAGTTGCCAACGATTTCATGAGCATCACGAAAAGCCACGCCTTTGCCAACTAGATAATCGGCTAAATCTGTTGCTGTGGAGAATCCACGCTTAGCGGCATCATACATTGCTGGTTTGTTGGCTTTAATAGCCGGGATCATGTCCACAAAGGCGCGCAGACAATCAGATACAGTATCCACCGTATCAAAAAGCGGCTCTTTGTCTTCTTGGTTATCTTTGTTATAAGCTAAAGGTTGCGATTTCATTAGCGTAAGTAGCGAGAAAAGATTTCCGTTTACTCTACCAGTTTTACCGCGTACTAGTTCGGGCACATCTGGATTTTTCTTTTGGGGCATAATGGAGGACCCAGTACAAAAACGATCAGGTAACTCAACGAACTGGAACTGAGCAGATGTCCAGAGAATTAACTCTTCTGACATTCTGGACATATGGGTTAGCAATAGGCTTGCAAAAGCACAAAATTCAATAGCAAAGTCTCTGTCGCTAACAGAATCCAAAGAGTTTTCTGTTGGTTTGTCAAATCCTAGAGCAGTTGCGGTGAACACTCTGTCAATGGGATAGCTGGTGCCTGCTAGGGCCGCAGCACCGAGGGGACTTTGATTCATTCGGGCTCTGCAATCAATGAGACGTCCATAGTCACGTTCTAGCATTTCATTCCACGCCAGTAGATGATGTCCAAAAGTTACCGGTTGAGCAGTTTGAAGGTGGGTAAAGCCCGGCATAATCGTATCGCTTTGAGAAATTGCCAATTTGATCATAACCGTTTGGAGCGTTGTTATCCGCTCGGCAATTACGTCAATTTGATCGCGTAACCAAAGACGAATATCTGTGGCTACCTGATCATTTCGAGATCTGCCGGTATGCAATTTTTTACCAACAATGCCTATATCTTTGGTAAGTGCTGATTCAATATTCATATGCACATCTTCAAGTGCTTCTGACCAGTCAAATTGATTGTTTGCAATGTCCGTCTTAATGGACTCTAGTCCAGTAATAATACGCAATGAATCATCTTCAGAGATTACACCAACACGAGCTAGCATGGCAGCGTGAGCCACTGAACCCTGTATGTCTTGGATATAAAGGCGCTGATCGAAAGACACAGACGCAGTGAAACGTGCAACAAAGTCATCGACTGGCTCGTTAAATCTGCCTCCCCATGATTGATTAGGGTTACTGGATTGGTCTGGAGAGCTTGGTTTGGATGTACTCATAGCTTGCTTTGCCTAATTAGACGCTTAAAAACACTAATTATAGCCAAACATTAGTCCAATAAGGTAAATCTTCAGCATAACTGGTTTTAAAAATAGCGTTTACTGGCTTTATTTAACCATGCAGCTGGTAAATTTGTGCTGTTGTCTGACAAAAGCCAACAAATCGTCGATAATATAATTCACTTTTTAATATGGAAATCTTACGTGATAGATATACTTCGGATAGCGACGCGAAAAAGTCCCTTAGCCCTATGGCAGGCTGAATTTGTTAGGCAACAAATAGTGCGACATCATCCTGAACTGAGAGTAGAGCTAGTTGCTATGACAACCAAAGGTGACAAATTGTTGGATACGCCCCTGGCTAAGGTGGGTGGTAAAGGTTTGTTTGTTAAGGAACTTGAGACTGCCATGCTGGAAAATACGGCAGATATAGCAGTTCACTCGATGAAGGATGTTCCAATGGAGTTTCCCTCAGGCCTATGCCTTTCAGTTATTTGTGAGCGTGAGGATCCTTCAGATGCTTTTGTGTCTAACCATTTTAGTCGTTTAGAAGATCTGCCTGATAACGCTATTATTGGAAGTTCTAGCTTGCGCCGTCAGTGCCTGCTGCGTGCTGCATTTCCGACACTGGAAATAAAGGAACTTCGCGGTAACGTGAACACTCGTTTGTCAAAACTTGATGCGGGCAACTATGATGCGATTATATTGGCCTCCGCTGGACTAATGCGATTAGGTATGGGCGATCGCATCGCGCAAAGACTCGATGTTAATCTCTCTCTACCTGCGGGTGGTCAGGGTGCCGTTGGGATTGAATGCCGCAGCGATGATAAGGCGATTCAAGATCTTATTTCACCCTTGCATCATATGCCATCTGCGATTTGTGTTCGCGCTGAGCGCGCTGCTAATCGACATCTTCAAGGAGGTTGTCAAGTGCCTATTGCCTGTTATGCAACACTTAAGGGGAGAACTGTTCACTTAAATGCATTGGTAGGAAGTATTGATGGTCGACAGATATTACAAGCCTATGGCCATGGCATTGAGGACAATCCAGAGGATCTAGGGATTAGTGTTGCAGAAGATCTTTTGGCTCAAGGTGCAGGTGCACTCTTAGCTGAGATTTATAATGGATAAGCGTCTTTTGGGTAAAAATGTATTAGTAATTCGTTCGCACCGTGACAATGACGATTTAATGGCTTTGATAGATCAGTCCCAGGCAACACTGACTTACACGCCTGTGATTGATATTCAAAAGGTTGCTGATACCCATAAGCTAAGGGATCAAATTCTTGCTTTTGACCAGTTCAATATTGCTATTTTCGTGAGCGTACATGCAGCAACTATAGGCTTGGACTGGTTAGATAGTTATTGGCCTATGTTACCTCAAGGCTTAACCTATTTCTCTATTGGTAGGCAAACGTCTATGACCTTAAAAGACCACGTCTCTAGCATTGTTTATCCCAATACTAATGCAACCTCTGAGGGGCTCCTAGCGTTACCGCAGTTACAGAAAATTAATGGTCAAAATGTAGTTATTTTTCGAGGATCCGCTGGGCGTGAAACGATAAAAGATGCACTTACTGCTCGCGGCGCAACGGTGGAGTATTGTGATGTGTATCATCGAGTGGTTAATCCTCAGCAGGTTCTTTTAGCGCAACAGCAGATGCACAAAACTGATGTTCTTGTTGCACATAGTGGCGAGTTGTTGCAAGCCATCGGACCTTTAAAAATGCTGCGACCTTCTTTGTATGAAAATTCTTTTACAGTGATAGTACCAAGTCAGAGAATTGCGGAAATTGCCTATGATTTGGGGTATGGTTTAGTGAAGGTAGCGGATAATGCATTACCTGAATCCATGTTTGCTGCTTTGGTTGACTGTATTTAGAGTATTCGTGAGTATTACAAAGAACATTAAGAATTTTTGATATGTGTAACAAGGGAAGATTAAAATGTCTGAAATAGGTGGAGAAGAGGCAGCACTTTCAAGCTTGGAATTAGAGGCAACAACGAAAGATAATTCGTCATCCAAGGCGAATTCAATCTCATCGTCAGGTGATTTGTCCGAACGCAGACAATACCCTGTTACTCCAATGTTGCGCGTATTCGTCGGTGTAACCTTGGTGACTGTTCTGATTTGGTTGGGCTGGCAGCTTTGGCAAGATAGGCAACAACAGCTTTTACAACTTACTTCATTGAGCACCATTGTGGATAAACAGCTTCAGCGAGCCAACAAGACTACTTTGCTAGTTACCAAAAATAAACGAGAGTTAGCTCGGCAGTCTGAATTACTAAGTCAGCGAATCAATGACGTACAGTTACAGTTGAACACTCAAGGCGCTAGACTTAGCGAACTATCGTCAACCACGCGCAGTGAATGGTATCTTTCTGAGGCGATTTATTTGGCACGATTAGCTCGGCAGCGATTGCAGACTGAGCGCAGTACCAAAAGCCCCTTGGCACTTTTAGAGGAAGTTGATGCCATCCTCCGCGACCTAAGTAATATGGATGTATTAGCCGTTCGAGCGGCGGTGGCATCTGATATTACAGCTCTGAGATTATCTGGTGAAATTGATGTAGAGGGTTTGATTTTAGAAATTAATGCGTTAATGGAAAATATTGATCAATTAACGCTGATCGATTATTCACAGACTACTGTATTGGAAAATATTGTCTCTAATACTCAATCCATACAGACAAATGTGGCACCGCAGGGACGCACAGAGCGTTGGTCAGATCTTATGGAACAGTTTTTGGCTACCCTCAGTCAATTTGTCAGAGTTAAACAACGTGTTGTACCTATTGAGCCTGTATTGACGGTAAAAGAAGAGATTTTAGTAAGGAACAATCTAAGACTGTTGTTACAACAAGCGTCTAATGCCGCACTTAGAGAGCAACAGGGGATTTTTGATATAAGTCTTGAAAATGCCCAGCAATGGTTGGGTCAATATTTTCAAATGAACAGCGCCACCATCTCTATTCAAGAGCGATTAGCTAGTTTACGAAAAATAGATGTAATTCAACAGTTACCGGCTATTGATGCCTCTGTCACAGCCTTAGAGACATTTATGGTGGTTCGGCAGAGTCGCCTACTACAGGAAGTGGTGGAGGATAAGCCTACCGGTGACGCGGTGATTTTGCCATGAGACGATTTCTTGTTCTGGTGGTGGGGTCCTTGCTTTTGGGTGCATCAAGTCTTTGGTTTTTACAGCAAGAGAGTGGCTATATTTTATTTAGCTTTAATCAAACCACGGTAGAAATGACAATCTGGGTGGGTTTGTCATTATATCTTATATCAACTTCTGTGATTATTTGGCTATTTTTAACAGGTAAATGGCTACTGGCTGCAGGTGGATTCAAACAGTGGTGGATGAGGCGTAATAGTCAAAGATATGTTAACCAAACGATGCACGGACTTGTCTTATTTGCTGATGAGGACTGGCAAAAAGCTACTGATATTCTTGCTGATTCGGCGCTAAAATCTAATATGCCAGACGTAAATTTGTTGTTTGCCGCCAAAGCGGCTGCTGAAAGTCATCAATTACAGAAAGCGGAAGAATTATTGGTACGCTTAAAAACGGACTATCCCAACGCTAATTTACTCGTTGATAAAACCTTCGCTCAAATGTTAGTGCGTGAGGGAAAATACGACCAGGCTTTAGATATTTTGCAGCCTTTGAGTATTGAGAGACCAAGTGATAGTGGAGTTCTAAGGTTATTAGTTGAAATCTATCATTTGACTGAAAATTGGTCAAAATTACAAAATTTACTCTCTGATGTGCGTCGGTTTCAGGCCATTAATAAGATAGACCTTGATACTCTTGAGCTCGAAGTTTATGTAAAATTGTTCCAGAAATTTCAATTAACAGCTGGGTTTACGGATCAAGAGAAGCGTGATCAGGTTGGAGACTTATGGGAATTAATACCTCGAAAATTACGCCAAAATACTGATCTTTTATGTGCATATTTTGACGCATTACAGCAGGTCAACCAACAAGATAAACTTGCTGACTTGCTTTGTAAAAGTATTGCTAGTCAATGGAACATCGAGCTAGTTAGACGTCTAGGAGAAACTACCACTAAGATCCCAGAGAAGTACTTGATGACAGTTGAAAAGTGGATTCCACATCATCCACACGATACTATTTTATTAACAACAGCAGGTAATATTTGTTGCCAACTACAATTTTGGGGCAAGGCGCATAGCTACTTTTCTAGTGCCATGGCACTGCAAGCTACTCCTGATTTGTATTTAAAATTAGCAGATGTTTTGACTCAAATGGGAGACTTCATGGGTAGCCAGGCTATGTGCAGAGAAGGGTTGTTACTGGCTAATCGTAAACGCTAGCCCTTCACTTTTAGCCACCAGTTAGCTATCAGAGCTGTGTCTATTGTAAACACAGCCCTGACGTAATTTTTAGTCTTGGGGTACTGGAAATCCGCGGTCTCTCATCAATGGTTTAATACTGGCATCGCGACCACGAAAGGCGCGATAAGCGTCTGCTGGGTTAATCGCGTTTCGAGGCTCGAATAGGGTCTGTACCAAACGCTTTGCAGTTTCTTTATCATAAAATCCTCCTGGCGCTTCTGTAAAGGCCTCTGAAGCATCAGAGGTAAGCACATCTGCCCACATGTAGCCATAGTAACCTGCTGAGTAACCTTCTCCAGAGAAAATGTGACCAAAATGTGGACTTCTATGCCGCATGACTAGTTCGCTTGGCATGTTGAGATTTGATAATACTTCTCGCTCAAAGGTATCAGGATCAATATCCAGTGGATCAGCTGTGTGATATTTGAGATCTACAATTGCACTTGCTAAATATTCAGTGGTGGAAAAGCCTTGATTAAAAGTAGCGGCAGCTTTGATCTTTTCTACTAGCGCCGCTGGTATAGGCTCTCCGGTTTTATGGTGTATCAAATAATTATTTATAACTTGATCAGTCATTAACCATCGCTCCAGTAGTTGTGATTGGAATTCGGTGTAATCTCTTACGCCACCATTAAGACTTGGGTACGCCACCTTAGAAGATAGGGAATGTAAGGAATGACCAAATTCATGAAAGAATGTAGTTGCATCATCCCAAGAGATCAAAACCGGTTGCCCATCAGGCGCTTTTACAAAGTTAGAGTTATTAGCGCTAAGTACATTAGTCTTGCCGTCAATGGTTGAATGACTCCTATATGAGGTTGCCCATGCCCCAGATCGCTTACCTTTACGAGCAAACGGGTCTAGATACCACAACCCAATATTGGAATTTGTGGACTTATCACTTACCTCCCAGACGGACACATCAGGATGAAAAACGGGTACGCTGCCCTCGGCCACTGGTGTAAAACGGAAGTTGAACAGCTCGCCAGCGACATAAAACATCGCCTCGGTTAATTTTTCTAACTGTAAATATTGTTTTACTTCATCAGAATCTAGAGCGAAACGTAGTTTACGAACCTTCTCAGCATAAAAACGATAATCCCAAGGTTCAATGGTAATACCAGGGTCGTCCATGTCAGCCAGAGCCTGCATATCAGTCACTTCTTCGACTACTCTAGCAACGGCAGCGGGCCAAACTGATTCTAGGAGAGCCATGGCATTTTCAGGATTTTGTGCCATTCGATCTTCTAATCGCCACTGAGCATAATTATCGTAGCCTAGTAATCGAACACGTTCATGACGCAACGTAAGTATTTCACTGATCAATGCATTATTGTCGTACTTATCACCATTGTCACCTCGACTGTAGTAGGTCGACCATACCTGCTTACGTAATTCCCTATTTTCTGAAAAGGTTAAAAAAGGTGCCATTGAGGACCTAGTATTAGTTACTGCATATTGACCCGAGTGGCCACGATCTGCAGCTGCAACTGATGCCGCAGCCACGTATGAATCGGGCAATCCTGCCGTTTCGGACTGGTTAAAATAAACTACATAGTTTTCTTCATCTGCCAACACATTATTACTAAACTGGGTCTGTAGTTGAGCAAGACGCTGATTGATGTCGGCGTAACGTTGTTTTGCAATGGCATCAAGGGTGGCGCCATTGCGCGCAAAACTACGATAAGTAAGTTCAGTTAAACGTCGTTGGTCTGCTCTTAAATCCGCTAATTCAGAACTTTCATAGACTGCTTTAATACGATTAAATAAAGCTTTATTTTGACTTATTTTAGATGAAAACTGACTCAGTATAGGTGCCATTTCTTGCTGTATCTCTCGAAACTCAGGAGTCGAGAGGTTTGATGACCAAATACTATAAAACGTAAATATGCGATCAAGCATAGCCCCTGTGCGCTCTAGTGCGACAATAGTATTCTCAAAGCTTGGTACTGCAGTTTGGTTGGCAATGGCATCGATTTCTGCAAGGTTCTCTTGCATGCCTATTCTAAGCGCGGGTTTTAATGCGTCCAGGGTACTTTTGTCAAAGGCTGGTACTCCCTGATAAGGGCCACTCCAATCAATAACTAATGAATTGGCTTCCTGTTCTTCGGCTTTATTATTTATTTTTAAGGTACTAGGAGTGCAGCCAAAGGCTAGTATTGACATTGAAGCGACGAGTATTAAGGGTCGTTTTATTGTTTTAATTAACATTTATTTATGCTCATATTTTTCGTAGTAGGGTATATCTAAGGCACCAATTTATACCATATTTTGTACCGATCTAAAGATTTTTTACTGCGTTATTGCAAGGTTAAACCCGCTTTTTCTTCAGGTCACGGATTATAAATCGCGACGGATGCATTGCTTTTCGTAAGCCTCGTTCTAAAGGAGCCAATTCATGGCTAATGTCTGCTGCCAAGAGTTCTGCGGTGAGTGGGGCATACCCCAGACCTCGTGATCCCATACCGCAATTTATAAATAGATTTGGATGATATGTGCCCAGCTGAGTAGAGTTTTTTCGGGCATCTGTGCGCAGAAAATCAAAATCAGATAGCATGCGTTCTGCAACTGGAACTGGACCTACGATTGGCAAATAGTCTCTGGTTGTACAGCGAAAGTTAGCGCGACCCCTGATATCACTAGGCTCCACAACCTTAGTATGGGAACCTCTAAGAATGGCACCTATTGCGCTATCTGTGCTGTTGATCTTGCTGAGATTAGTTTGGTGGTCAGCAGGCCTCACTGTCTTGTCATGCACATCGATGTTATATGATGCTCCCAGGCCATGAAAACCGTTTTTGGCCGGCACAATATAGCCTTCACCACATATCACTGTTGCTAAACATTGACTCTGTTTAGTTGCAGGATATTCTGTTATTTGGCCTCTAAGTTTGTTAATGCCTAAAAAGCTAGTTTGTTCAAAATTCTCACAGTCATGTGCATTAGCTATTACTACGGTATCTGAAGTCATTGTTGGTGATCCGGAGCCAGTAAAAAGTGACCACTGTTGGGATTGTTGGTTCCATTCAATCTGGCTTATGTCTTCTTGAACTATTGAAATATTGTGGTCTTTAAGCAGTTTTTGGCATACCAGTGAGGGTGGCACCCAGCCCAATGTAGGGAAAAATAGGCCGTGGGAGGCGTCTAGTGATATTCCTGAGTAACATGCCATTTCCCGTTGATGGACTAGTTCTACAAACGCTGGGGTTGTAGAAAACTTCTCGGCAATTTGATAAAAATTGGTGTCCGAAGTACCACTTTTAGGTAGCACTAATACACCGCACTGCTGGCCAAAGCCTTGGTCCCAAAAAGGTTTATAAAATCGCGCTGCATACATGATTGCATGAAGATTAATAAGAGGCAGGGTGTTTTCTTGTGTGGACAATTTAGGATAGATTATGGCTTGTGGGTTACCGGAGCCCTCTTGGCCAGCAATAGCATGCCTGTCAACAACAGTAACTCTATACCCGCGTTTGGATAATGCAGCTGCGGTGGTGCAGCCACTGATACCAGCCCCAATAATTGTTATCTTGGATTGCCGATCAAGGGTTATATTGCTTCGTTTGTCCAGATGCCATTGATTTGCGCCTTGGGAGGGTGGTTTATGATGCCTTTCATTGGTCTGAAACTGCGCAGATAAGATCTGATATTTATGGCCAGGGATATCCTCAATATTAATCTTAAATCCAGCACTCTCCAGTTGATTGATTACGTTAGAGGCAACACCATAGGTACTTAAGGAAGCACTTTCTGCCGATAAACTAGCAATGGTTTGAGGTATTTTAGAGTGCCACAGAGAAGATTTTTCTTGTACGAGGAAGTGGTTCAAAAACCATGCATTAATGCCTTTTTTGCGGTGAAGGCAGTATTTTGAACTATCACTTTCGCCCAGAGCAGTTAATTGCTCTTGGATATTACCCTGCATTAAACAAAGTTTGATCCTACCATTACCGATGTCAATATTATGAAACCCTTTAATGGCAGCAGGGTAATTCTCTAGCAGTTCCTGATACAAGGTATTGAGAGATGGCCAAAGAGCCGCAAATTGTTCAAGGTCAGACTTACAAAAAGGCGTTGACTCTACAGAAAAATAATAAAGAGTGGCGCTTTTAGGTGCGGTTTTTAGCCAAAGTTCACAGCAACTGAGAAAATTGACTCCAGTACCAAAGCCAATTTCGCCAAGACTAAAGCTATCACTCTCGCCTAGGGACTGCCATTTCTGTAATAACTTATTGGGGCTGAGAAAAGCATCATAATGGCCTCTTAAAATATCTTTTGAGGGACTGTATTCACTCTGAAATTGACTGGAATAAGGAATGCCGAGGCGCCATTCAAATTCTGCAGTATCAAGCATCATACAAGGAGACCAAATTCAGCCAATATTTGGTCGCACCACTGATTAATATAAAGGTCGGTTAGGTCAAACTGATTCTCATCATCTAATGGCAAGCCGACAAACATTGATTTATCTTGAGTCAGTGCGGCTGAAGATTCAAATTTATACCCTTGGTTTGGCCATAAGCCAACGGTTTCGGCTCCTTGAGCGACAACTTTGACCCATAGATATCCCAATGCATCTTGAAACCATTCTGGATAACCTATTTGATCTCCAAGACCATAAAGCGCCACTTTGGAGCCGGTTAATGCAATTTTGTCTATTTCATCCCAGTTAGACTCCCAGTCTTCCTGAAGTTCACCAAAGTCCCAGGTCGGTATCCCAAGGATAAGGAACTTATATTGTGTCATCATATGCACGGATTGATCACTAATGTCATGCATTCTGACATTGTTTCCACCAAGTTTACTATTAATCGCATCACGAATTTTTTCACCTGCCATTTCTGTATAGCAAGTGGTGCTGCCGTAGAATAAGCCGATTTTTACTGTCATTTTGTATATATCTCAAAAGTGGTTAACAGGTTGAACGCTTAAAAGAGTGAGGTGATGATAACCCACCATTTAGTTTTCAGAAAAAACAGTTTTACTCTTAGTTACGCGTTAGCCCATCTGTATGATTGTAAAAAATATAAATGCCATCGACCTATGAGAATCAAATGCTGCCTAAAAAGCCGATTTTTTTCCATGCTTCGTAGGCTACAATAGCGACAGTATTAGATAGATTTAAGCTGCGGCTTGAGGGTTGCATCGGCAAACGTAAAACTTTGTCCATGCCAATAGAATTGCGAATGCTCTCGGGTAGTCCGCGGGTTTCCGGCCCAAATAACAAGGTGTCATTAGGTTGATATACAACCGAAGAATAATCCACCTGTCCCTTGGTGCTTAATGCATATACATTTGCAGGCTTCACAGTAGTAAGGTAAGTCCCCCAATCAGCATGAATTTGTAGATCTTGAAATTCTCTGTAGTCTAATCCTGCACGTCTTAATTTTTTATTGTCTAGATCAAATCCAAGCGGTTCAATCAGATGAAGACGGAACCCGGTATTGGCACAGAGTCTGATAATATTCCCAGTGTTGGGAGGAATTTCAGGTTGATAGAGAACGATGTCAAGCATAGGGTTTGCTCTACTGGTTTAGATGAAATGTAAACTCTATTGTTGCCGTGGTAGTATACCTTGTATTGAAAGCGGCTATTATTTAAAAGTGCGTCGCAATCGTGTTTTTTGTGATAAGTAGACATAAAATTGTATGGAATGTTTAACAACAGGAGATGAATATGAAGAATTTTGATAAGCAACTCACGATAGAAACCCTAAACAAAATTATGGAGTTAGAGCTATCAGGGGTAGTGCGATATACCCATTATTCACTAATGGTGTATGGCTATAACCGTATTCCTATTGTTTCTTGGTTAAAAGAAAATGCGCAGGAGGGACTTGATCACGCCACCAAGGCTGGAGAACTTGTTACCATGCTGGGGGGACACCCTTCTTTAAAAATAGGATCGCTTCTTGAGACTGAACAACATGATATTGGCGATATTTTGCGTGAAAGTCTTGAGCATGAGGCAAAAACCGCCGCTGTGTACTACGAATTGTTAGCCCTAGTAGATGGAGCCTCTGTTGTTCTAGAGGAATATGCTCGAGAGATGATCCATCTTGAAGAAATGCATTTAGATGAAGTTAATAAAATGTTACGTGCACCTGGTGATCTTGAGCCTTTTAAAGTTTAGTGGTTGCTCAAACATTTTAGTTACAGACACAGCGTCCTGCTCACTGCTTTCTAGTTCGGCGGTAATGACTTGGCGCTTTTAAACTGGGGTTATGGTTGTTAGTTGAGTGAGCATCATCGAACTCTTTAAGGTTAGATATGGTTTTGGCTGTATTTAATCTTTACTAGGTCAACCATGCCAAAAAGAGGAGTAGAACAATGCGTATGATTCAAAATATGAGAAAATTATTAGCCGTTCGAACAAAACAATCGCTATGGTTGGCGGCTGCAATGGCCATAGGTTTCATGACAATGGTTTCTGGGATAGCTTCAGCAGAGCGTGATACCTCTAGAGATCAGTACCGTAATCCAGCGCAAACGCTAGCGTTTTTTGGGATTTCTCCGAAAATGGATGTCTTGGAGATTGCTCCAGGTGGTGGTTGGTACACAGAGTTTTTGGCCAATTACGTTACGGGTGACCTGCTGGCGGCTCATTACGATCCGAATTCCAAAGTGGCCTATTATCAAAAATCTCAAGCCCGTTTTATGAGCAAGATATCTGCTGATACGCAATTATATGGCAATGTTAAAATGCACATATTTGATGCGGGTGCAAAAGTACTTGATGTCGATAACGATTCAGTTGATGCAGCGGTTACTTTTCGAAATGTCCATAATTGGATGGGGTCTGGTACAGAAGCTTCATCTTTTGGGCTGTTTTTTAGTGCTCTAAAACCAGGTGGTGTATTGGGTGTTGTTGAGCATAGAGCGCCAGTGGGGACAGACAAAGCAACAATGCAAAAAAGCGGTTATATGACACAAGATTATGTTATCGAGCTCGCGGTTAAGGCGGGTTTTATCTTTGAAGAATCTTCCGAAATTAATGCCAATAAGAACGATACTGCAGACCACCCCAAAGGGGTCTGGACGTTACCCCCCAGTTTGCGATTGGGTGACCAAGATCGCGAGCGCTACTTGGCCATTGGTGAGAGCGATCGAATGACTTTGCGGTTTAGAAAGCCCAGCTAGTGATTGAAATTCCATCGGCTAGATTAACACAGGGTGCTCTTAGGGGAATTGTGGAGGAGTACATTCTTCGTGAGGGCACTGACTATGGTGCGTGGGAGATTTCATTGCAGAGTAAAATTGAGCAGGTTATGTTGCAGTTAGAAAAGAGGGAGGTGGTCATTACGTTTGACCCCCTCACCGAGAATTGCACACTCCTCACATCTAATCAGTTCAATAAAATATCAAGTGAGCATCGCGTTACTGAACCAAGCAATACAGATGCCTAAGCTTGGGTTGGTCAAAGATACGGAGTTCTTGTCCTTGATGGAGAAGATCCAGGCTGCTCCTCAAATCCTTGTTGGCTTTAGTGGTGGTCTTGACTCGACGGTTTTGTTGCACTGGCTACACACTTTTATCGCCAAAGACAGGCTTACTGCCATTCACGTCAATCATGGTTTGTCTGCGCACGCTACAGAATGGCAGACGCATGCACTGCAGTTTTGTATGGCACTTGGGGTGACTTGCCACTGTGAGTCTGTTGGCGTTATTCCCAATGGTGGTGATCTCGAGAATCGGGCACGGCAAGCGCGATATGCGGTTTTTGAGCAGCGCTTGGTGAGCGGAGGGATTTTATTGTTGGGCCATCATCAAGATGACCAAAGTGAAACTGTGCTGTACCGCTTATTAAGAAGTGCAGGCCCCAAGGGACTATCTGGTATACCTGTAACTCGTTCTTTGGGGTGTGGCCACGTGCATAGACCCCTGTTGTCAGTATCTAAGCTTGAATTGAAGCAGTACGCTGCTCAAGAGAGTCTTACCTTTGTAGAAGATGACAGTAATAGTAGCGACATTCATGATCGTAATTTTTTGCGTCATCGCATTATGCCGATACTTGCGCAACGATGGCCTGATTATCTTCAAAGATTAACTGGTGCCGCTGCAATAAACTTAGATACTCAAGAGCTCTGTCGAGCTTTAGCACATGAAGACCTTCAGTCGCTTGAGGTGCGAAAGGAG
Source organism: Porticoccaceae bacterium (assembly GCA_029254005.1). Lineage (GTDB taxonomy): Bacteria > Pseudomonadota > Gammaproteobacteria > Pseudomonadales > Porticoccaceae > HTCC2207. Next base: position 25,397 of record JAQWYJ010000044.1, read on the forward strand.
CGAGGAGGTCTGTCTTTATCGCTAGCCCGTTTTGAGGCATTAACTGCGGTAAGGCAGAGAAATGTGCTGCGTTATTGGAGACCATCTCATGAATACAATGGGCCCAATGCGAAGATTATTGCCGAAGTGTTACTATCAGTGATTGATGCAAAAATAGATGCTAATCCAAAACTTATTTATCAAGGCACTGAGTATCGGCGCTTTTCTAATCGTTTATACATGCTAGATGCGCATCGATTTAGCCATGCTCAACCACAAGCAATGGACGAGTTTGATTGGTGCTATGACGATGTAGTTGATTTGGGCGGTCATATGCAGCTTACAGCTGCATCATCCCTAGGGTCAGGATTGCGAGTGCCCCCGACACGGATGTTCACGGTACGTATGAGAAGAGGTGGTGAAACCTGTCATCCAGTGGGGCGAACGCATTCTAATAGTCTAAAAAAATGCCTCCAAGAATTTGGATTAGAACCTTGGTGGCGAGATAAAATTCCTTTGATTTTTGTTGGTCCTGAGCTTGTAGCTGTAGGAGATCTTTGGGTTTGTGAAGGTTGGCAAGCTAAGATCGATGAATTGGGTGTTAATATCCACTGGCAAGACAAGTCTTAGTAGAATCGCTTGCCCCTTTCTGTTAATCTATTCCACCATCTTAACCTTGGTGGGTGAACGCATGTTTCGTTGCTGAAAGGCCTCCATAAGATAATTTTCTCTCTTAATTTCTGATCTGTGCAGGGCACTTATGACGCGTTTTATTTTTGTAACTGGTGGTGTTGTTTCTTCTCTAGGGAAGGGTATTGCAGCTGCATCCCTTGGTGCTGTTTTAGAGGCCAGAGGTCTCAATGTAACAATGCTCAAACTGGATCCATACCTTAATGTTGATCCTGGCACGATGAGTCCTCATCAGCATGGAGAGGTCTATGTAACTGAGGATGGTGCAGAGACTGATCTTGATTTGGGTCACTATGAGCGTTTTTTACGCTCTAAGATGACGCAGAATAACAATTTTACAACAGGTCAAGTGTACGAAACCATACTAAGACGAGAGCGTCGCGGAGACTTTTTAGGTGGGACTGTGCAGGTGATTCCCCATGTGACAGACGAAATAAAACGCCGTATCCATGTCGGTGCGGGAAATCATGATATTGCTGTTGTTGAAATTGGTGGCACCGTAGGTGATATCGAATCTCAACCATTTTTAGAGGCTGTCCGTCAATTGCGTGGTGAACTGGGGTTTCAAAACTCACTATTAATTCACCTTACGTTGGTACCATATATTGCCACTGCCGGCGAAACTAAAACTAAGCCTACTCAACATTCAGTAAAAGAGATGCGATCTTTGGGATTGCAGCCCGATGTACTTCTGTGTCGCTCTGAAGTGGAGCTTGAGGAAGATCAACGGAAGAAGATCTCTTTGTTTACCAATGTTGAAGAACGGGCCGTGGTTCCTGTTATGGACGCCGCAACCGTGTATAAAATCCCCAGAATGCTGCACGAGTGGGGTCTTGATCAGTTTGTATTAGACCGTTTTAATATTAATAAGCCTGAAGCTGATTTAAAACAGTGGGATATTGTTGTTAAAAATCAGATGACATCAGACCATGAAGTTACTGTTGCGATGGTCGGGAAATATATGGATCTTTTAGATGCGTACAAGTCGTTGACAGAAGCCCTTGTTCACGCAGGTATTCACAACAAGACAAAGGTTAAAATTTGTTATATTGATTCTGAAAAACTCGAGGCTGATAAGAGCATGTTAGATGGCGTTGATGCTATTTTAGTTCCAGGTGGTTTTGGTGCTCGCGGTATTGAAGGTAAGATCTTTGCTGTTAGGATGGCTCGCGAAAATAATATTCCATATTTGGGTATATGTTTGGGTATGCAGATTGCCGTTATTGAATATGCCAGAAATGTGTGTGGCTTCGACACGGCAAACAGTACCGAATTCGATGAAAAAACCGATTATCCAGTAGTCGGACTAATCGAAGAATGGATAGATCAAACAGGCAATATAGAGCAGCGCAGTGAAGATTCTGATCTTGGCGGTACCATGCGTCTAGGTGCTCAAATATGTCATCTTATACAAGGCTCAAAAGCACATGCGATTTATGGTGATGTAGAAATTAAAGAGCGCCATCGTCATCGCTTTGAAGTTAATAATAATTTTCTTCCGCAATTAGAAGATGCCGGACTAGTGGTAGGTGGCCTGTCTTTTGATAGAACCTTGGTTGAAACTGTCGAATTACCTAACCATCGCTGGTTTTTCGCTAGTCAGTTCCACCCTGAATTTACTTCAACTCCGAGAGATGGACACCCGCTGTTTGAAAGTTTTGTTAATGCTGCTGCGGTTTATCAGCATGAAAAACAAAATAAATAAAGGACGTACCTCATGACATCTAAAGTGATTTCAGTTGGAAGACTAGATATTAGTAATCAAGCTCCCATGACGCTATTTGGTGGCATGAATGTGCTTGAGTCTAGAGACATGGCGATGGCAATTGCTGAAGCCTATGTCAAAATAACTCAAAAGCTGGATATTCCCTACGTGTTTAAGGCATCATTTGATAAAGCAAACCGTTCGTCTATCCATTCTTTTCGAGGGCCGGGGTTAGACGAAGGCCTTAAGATTCTCGCTGAAATAAAATCTACCTTTCAGGTCCCAATAATTACCGATGTTCATGAAACTCACCAAGCACAGCCAGTTTCTGAGGTTTGTGATATTATCCAGTTGCCTGCTTTTCTTGCTCGTCAAACCGATCTTGTTACGGCTATGGCCGCCACTAATGCAGTAATAAATATTAAAAAACCACAATTCTTGAGTCCCGCTCAGATGGGAAATATTGTTGATAAATTTCGCGAGTGTGGAAACGAGAAAATCATGCTTTGCGAACGTGGAACCTGTATGGGTTATGACAACTTGGTTGTCGATATGTTGGGATTTCGTACCATGAAAGAAGTCAGTGGAGGTCTACCGCTGATCTTCGATGTGACCCATGCATTGCAATGCAGAGATCCTATGGGTGCTGCTTCTGGCGGTCGCAGACATCAAGTTGCTGAATTAGGGCGTGCTGGAATAGCGGTTGGTATTGCCGGTTTGTTCTTAGAAGCTCACCCTAATCCAGAGCAAGCTAGGTGTGATGGTCCTAGCGCGCTACCTCTTGACAAACTAGAGCCTTTTTTAGCACAAATGAAAGCCTTTGATGATCTATTAAAATCGCAGAGCGAACTTGGCATACAGTAGACGCTGGCGTCAGCCTATTTAAGAATCCATAAAAGATAAAATATGGAACCTGAATGTTACAAAAAATTAACCTTAATGGAGATAAGACCCTATGACTAATATTGCCGATATTCGCGCCTTTGAAGTGTTGGATTCTAGAGGAAACCCCACAGTACAGGCCGATGTAATATTAGACAGCGGTGTTGTTGGTACTGCTTGTTCACCTTCAGGCGCCTCAACTGGTTCTCGAGAAGCTCTTGAGTTAAGAGATGGTGATAAAAGCCGGTATCTTGGAAAAGGCGTATTAACGGCAGTTAACAATATAAATACCACCATTAAACATCTTCTTGTAGGCACTGCGGCGGCGGATCAGCGCGGTTTAGATCAATTGATGATTGACGCAGATGGTACTGACAATAAAGCAGTATTAGGTGCTAATGCTATATTAGCTGTTTCTTTGGCAGCTGCTAAGGCCGCGGCTCAGGAATTGCGTATTCCTCTTTATCAGCACATATCAGAAATTAATGGCACACCAGGTATATACAGTATGCCAGTTCCTATGATGAATATTATTAATGGCGGAGAGCATGCTGATAATAATGTCGATATTCAAGAATTCATGGTTCAGCCTGTATCTGCCACAAGTTTCACCGAGGCACTTCAAGTTGGCGCCGAGATATTTCATTCTCTAAAGAAAGTGCTTGGCAGCAAAGGGCTTAATACAGCGGTTGGAGATGAAGGTGGCTTTGCTCCTAATCTTGCGTCTAATGCCGATGCCTTGGCTGTCATTAAAGAGGCTACTGAAGCTGCGGGCTATAAGTTGGGTAAAGATGTAACTCTCGCCCTAGATTGTGCTGCATCTGAATTTTATAAAAATGGGCAATATGATTTATCTGGTGAAGGAAAGATTTACAGCGCTGAGGGGTTTAGTGATTTCTTGTCAGATTTATGTGACCAATATCCTATTATTTCAATTGAAGATGGCCAAGATGAGTCAGACTGGGACGGATGGAAATACCAGACTGAAAAGCTTGGTAATCGCGTACAATTGGTAGGAGACGATTTGTTTGTAACGAATACCACAATTTTACGTCGCGGCATTGAAATGGGTGTGGCGAATTCTATTTTAATTAAGTTTAATCAAATCGGCACTCTGTCGGAAACGCTTGATGCGATAGCAATGGCAAAGGCTGCAGACTATAGCGTTGTTATTTCGCATCGTTCTGGTGAAACTGAGGATACTACTATTGCTGATTTAGCCGTAGCTACTTCAGCGGGACAAATAAAAACAGGATCCTTATGTCGTTCAGATCGCGTTGCTAAATATAATCGTCTGCTTAGAATCGAAGCTGAATTAGGTAATAAAATAGCTCCCTATAAAGGGCGTTTAGAGTTTAAATCCTAAAGGCGTATAATATCGCGACTATGGCGACATGAGATAGGATGTCATTATGCGTTGGTTAGTTGTTCTTTTGGTGTTCTTATTGCTGGCTTTGCAAACTAGATTGTGGGTGGGGGAGGGCAGCCTTGCGCACAAATCTGAGTTGAATCGTGAGCTGGCAGCGCAGAAAATTGAAAATAAGCGTTTGCGCCAACGCAACGAATTGCTTGCTAGAGATGTACAGAGCTTGAAAACTAATCTTGACGCTATTGAAGAGAAAGCAAGACAGGATCTTGGCATGATTAAACAGAATGAGATTTTCTATTTCGTTACTGATGATGCGGCTCCTGTAAAAGACAAAATGATCACATCAGAGGTTACTCCTTGAGTCGATGCGAGCAAAAGTATTGGAGCATTGTACCAGCAGCTGGCACTGGCCAACGATTTGGCGGAGACGTGCCAAAACAGTTTCAACTGCTCAATGCCAAGCCCGTAGCACAGCATACTCTGACAACCTTATTAAGCGTTTCGGTTATACAAAAAATTGTGGTGCCATGTGATATGTCCTTTGAGGGCTGGAATCAAGTTGAAGCGATCCAATCCTCTAGAGTCCAGTTAATTGAGGGTGGCTCTACTCGCGCAGAATCTGTGTTAAATGGTCTGCTATCGCTTGTTGATGCTGCGGATCCAAACGATTGGATATTAGTGCACGATATGGCCAGACCTTGTGTTACCAAAGAGGACATAACGTTATTGATTGATGAATTAAAAGACAATTTCGTGGGTGGTTTACTAGTAAGTTCGATCAACGAGACTCTAAAAATAGTTGACACTAGTAGTCATGTTATTAGAACGGTAGCACGAGAACATTATCGAAAAGCTCAAACTCCTCAACTATTTCGTTTTCAGCCATTAATGTCTGCTATGAAAAATGGGCTTGATAGTCAATACCAGCTAACCGATGAGGCTGCAGCGATGGAGCAGGCAGGATATAAGATACAAACGGTCGAGGGACGGCAAGATAATATTAAAATTACTTGCCCAGAGGATCTATTGATTGCTCAGGCTATTTTAGTGAATCAGGGGCAACAGTAATGCGAATTGGTCACGGCTATGATGTCCATGCATTTGGTAGCGGCGACGCTCTTATTCTTGGAGGTGTGTCTATTCCTTTTGAGCGAGGATTTGTTGCTCACTCTGACGGCGATGTTTTAACGCATGCATTTATAGATGCTATTTTAGGGGCTCTGTGTCTTGGGGATATAGGGCGACACTTCCCAGACACTGATCCTCACTATTTAGGCTACGATAGCCTAGCATTACTCGCTAAAGTGGTAATCTTAATGGCAGAACAAGGTTATTCACTGGGTAATGCCGACCTAACCATTATCGCTCAACGCCCTAAAATGCTTCCGTATGTGGATGCTATGCGCAAAAATTTGGCTGCTGTTACTCAATGTGATGTCCAAGATATTAATATTAAAGCTACCACCTCAGAAAAGTTAGGTTTTACTGGTCGCGAAGAGGGTATAGCCTGCCATGCATCAGTTCTTTTATCGTCTGATTGTTGTTAGCTGTAATGTCTTCGAGTCCTGTCGGTAATTTCCGACACTTTGATATTAATTCTATGCCCTACTTTTATGATAAACCGTTGGCTACGGCGGTCTATCGTTGCTCGCCTGAAGATTTTTTAGTCAATGAAATTTTAGATGTCCAGGCCTCTGATGGCGGAGAGCATCTCTGGATTTTGGTATCCAAGCGTGATCAAAATACCAGTTGGGTGGCGGGGTTGTTAGCAAAACTTGTAGGCATTCCAAGAAACAGTGTGGGCTTTTGTGGCCTTAAAGATCGGTTCGCGGTGACTCGGCAGTGGTTTAGTCTGCATTTACCCGGTCAAGAGCTTGATTTAGATGTTCTAGAGCACCCGGATTTCGATGTATTAAAAGCCGTACGTCAGAATAGAAAGCTTCGCAGAGGCATGCACAATGGCAACCAATTTAGAATTGTATTGCATGATTTTTTTGTAGACGATTCAGATTTGCAAAAGCGTATTGAATGTATTCAAGCGCACGGAGTGCCAAATTATTTTGGTGAACAGCGTTTTGGTCATCAAGGTAATAATCTTTTCGAAGTGCAAAAACTAGTGGACAACGAGGGCCTCAAAGGTAATCGACATGGTAAAGGCCTTTTTCTGTCAGCAGCCCGATCCTGGCTCTATAACTTAGTGTTGGCCAGATGGATCGAAAAGACACATCAATCACTCAAAGATATTATTCCAAGTGACGGACCTTTATGGGGCCGCGGCCGGTCAAATGCTACTCCACTGGTTGCTGATATCGAGCATGAGGTACTTAATGATTGGCAAGATTGGTGTTACGCGCTGGAGCATGCAGGTTTAAAGCAGCAGCGCAGAGCATTTATAATGTACCCCACAAACATAGTTGCGCAGTGGCTCAGTCCGGGTAAATTATGCTTACATTTCAGTCTTACTAGCGGTTGTTATGCTACATCATTGCTCAGAGAAATAGCAGAATTATCCAAGCCAATACGCACGTCGCTATGATATATTATTAGTTATTTAGCCTATGTTTTTGATCAATAATTTTGGAGTTAGTGTGAACGTTTTAATGAGAAAGAAATGATGAATTCCATGGAATTAGCAGGTGTAGGGATGACGTCTCAACGGACTCGTGAACGTTTAATTAACCGCTTGACTGATCAGGGTATTACCCATCAGGGTGTGTTAGATGTTATACGTATGACGCCTCGCCATATTTTTTTGGATGAGGCTCTCGCACATAAAGCCTACGAGGACACAGCGTTACCCATTGGTTATTCTCAAACCTTGTCCCAACCCTATATAGTAGCTCGAATGACGGAAATTTTACTGTCGTTAGGACCCTTAGATAAGGTGTTAGAAATTGGCACAGGTTCTGGATATCAGTCGACTATATTGGCACAGCTAGTTACTCAGGTACATACCGTTGAGCGTATTGAGCCCCTCTTATTAAAGGCTAAGCAGCGATTTAGAAAACTTGGATTAAATAACATCCAAGCTAATCTGTCAGACGGATCTTTTGGTTGGGAAAAACAGGCACCCTATAATGGTATTATTGCCACTGCAGCACCGCAGTCGATCCCAGAAAGTTTATTGCACCAGCTGGCACCAAATGGCATATTGGTAATACCTGTTGGCAATGGTAACGAACAAAGTCTGAGTGTAGTGAAACGAGTGGCCAATACTGATGAGTTTGATCAAAAGACAATTGAAAAGGTTAAATTTGTTCCCCTATTAAGTGGTTTAGCGCGCTGAGGTAAGAGAAATTACTGATGAAGTCATTAAAGGATAATTTTCAGCTGTTTTTCAAAGGAATTCTCATGGGTGCTGCCGATGTTGTACCTGGCGTATCTGGAGGCACTATCGCCTTTATCACTGGTATCTATGTTGAGTTGGTGGCGACGATTAAAGGGTTCAATCTAGATGCTTTGCGGGTGTTGAAAACTAAGGGTTTTGCTGTCACCTGGACCCATATCAATGGTAACTTTATTATTGTTTTATTGGCAGGGATAGTTTGCAGTGTTTTGTCCCTTGCACAGGTTATGCAATATCTTCTTTTGGAGCAACCATTGCCTTTATGGTCTTTTTTTTCAGGGCTAATAATAGGATCAGTACTTTTCCTACTGCGTCAAACTCCGGCTAAGAATGTGACTGAAAAAATACTATTTATCATCGGTATTGCAATAGCCTATAGTATTTCTATAGCTCCAGCTATTGTAGTGGAGGGGACTACATTGACTATGTTCTTTGCTGGGTCAATCGCCTTATGTGCAATGATACTGCCGGGTATTTCAGGATCTTTTATTCTTGTCCTGTTGGGCCTTTATCCGGTTTTCATTAGTGCGATTGCAGATCTAAACATGACTATTTTATGCGCTTTTGCTCTCGGTGGAGTGAGTGGATTAATGATGTTTAGTCGCTTACTATCCTGGTTATTGGATCATTACCAATCAGCGATTATTACACTTATGTGCGGTTTTCTCGTCGGCAGCTTAAACATTATTTGGCCATGGAAACAGACGATAGAGTCGCAACTTAGCAATACTGGAAAACTAATTGTCACGCAGACTGAAAATTTATTGCCGGCCCAGTTCGCCCAGATAAACAGCCAAGACCCTCAATTGGTCCTGTGTCTGATGATGTTGCTGGTAGGTTTCTTTGTAGCACTGGGGCTTGAGTACATGGGAAAACCCAAGTCTGACACGCGGTCTTAGGTGCTAAATGATGTTAAGACAGGTCACTTTATTGCTATTTTTCTCTGCGATAATCGGTTGTACTAGTTATCCGGCGGAGGTTGATGATCGTAGGCCTCCGGCAAGGGTAAGTATCAAAACGCACCTAGTTGAAGCGGGAGAGAGTCTTTATTCTATCGCCTGGCGCTATGATTTAAATGTGCCTAAACTTGCGCAGATAAATCAGCTCAATGCACCCTATTTAATAAGCCCTGGGCAGCGTTTAAAGCTTGAAGCTGACAGTAATATGCCGCTCAAATCATCATCGAATGAACCAAAGCATAAGGTTAGTAAGGGAGAAACCTTGTTTTATATAGCATCTCAGTATGGAATGGATGTAGCGATAATTGCAAAATTGAATAATTTAAAGCCACCTTATATCATCAAAGTGGGACAGCTACTAACGTTAACGGGTAAGGCGTTACAAGAGCGGAAGTTGGTGGCCAACAATGATGTTAGAAATCCTTTAAAATTACCTGTTGCTAGGATGGCGGTCACCAAGCCTTCAAAATTGCAGCCTACTTACAGTAAAAATTGGGTTTGGAAGTGGCCGATCAAGGGTGCCATTGTTGAGAGTTTTAATCCTAAAAAATTGCAAAAAGGACTAAAAATTAAATCATCTACCGGTGTTAGTGTTTATGCTGCTGCGCCGGGGAATATAGTTTATGCAGGATCAGGACTGCGAGGTTACGGACGGTTGATTATTATTAAGCATAGTGATACCTTACTAAGTGCCTATGCAAATAACGATAGTTTATTGGTTAAAGTTGGGCAATCGGTAACACAAACTGACGTTATTTCAAGGTTGGGTGCAGACAATACTTTATATTTTGAAATAAGAAAGGATGGAAATCCAGTGGATCCATCCAAGTATTTAGATTAAAAGGACAGGTTGATTAGCCTAGGAAAAGGGTTTTCCTATGGACCGCCTATATTTTACAAATGCAAAGGAGTTGCAGATATGAACAAGAAACTTGTTAATAGTGAGTTTGAATTCTCAACCACTGATTCAGATGACAAAAAACAACCTAGTGTTAAAAAATCAAAATCAGCTATCGGCGATGCAACCAGTATCTACCTGAAAGATATTGGCTTTTATCCTTTATTAACTGCTAAAGAAGAAGTGCTACTTACTCAGCAGCTAAATCAAGGATGTGAAAAATCTAGACATCGAATGATTGACAGTAACCTTCGGTTAGTGGTGAAAATTTCTCGCCGCTACATCAACCGTGGCCTTGATCTTCTTGATTTAATTGAAGAGGGTAATTTGGGTTTAATGAGGGCGGTTGAAAAGTTTGATCCAGAGTTAGGTTATCGCTTTTCGACATACGCAACGTGGTGGATAAGGCAAACCATCGAGCGAGCTATCATGAATCAGACGCGTACTATAAGATTACCTGTACATATTACCAAGGAGTTGAATATTTACCTTCGGGCCTCTCGTAAATTAGCTCAAGAATTAAATCATGAGCCAACCCCAGAAGAAATCGCGTCTCATGTCAACAAACCTGTTGGAAAAGTTCGTAAAGCCCTAGGTTATTCAGAGCGTACATCCTCGATGGATAATCCTGTGTCAGAAAACGAAATGTCATTAGCAGATATTGTTGCTGATAAATCTGATGTGGGGCCTGAGAGTAAAGTGATCTTAGACGATCTTTCATCTAAATTGACTGATTTGCTAAAGCAACTTCCAGTCAATGAGCGTGAAGTGCTGGTAAGAAGATTTGGTTTGATGAATCATCAAGAGCTCACATTAGAGCAGATTGGCAAAGAAATTGGATTGACAAGAGAAAGAGTCCGTCAGATTCAATTTTCTGGTTTAGCGCACATAGGTGAATTACTTCGCGAGCATGGTTTAGAGCGTAGCGACTTAATGAGAGAAATTTCAGGCCTAATTGACTACTGATATCATTTTGATGAAGACTGTTTTAGATCTTTAGCTTGCAGTTAGTGATCAAGGATACTACCAAGTGAGGCGGAGTTGATCCAAGGCTTACACCCTGGATCAACCAAATCCTTAGGCGTCTTAGAAAAAGATGCCGTTTAGAGGAAGTAGGCCTGAGATTACAAGGCTCACCATTGCCATAACATTGATTAAAATGTTCATAGCAGGGCCAGAGGTATCCTTGAATGGGTCACCAACTGTATCGCCAACAACAACGGCTGCGTGAGTTTCTGAACCCTTACCGCCTAGGTTTCCTTTTTCTACATACTTCTTTGCATTGTCCCAAGCGCCACCTGCATTAGCCATAAACAAAGCCAAAGCAACACAACCTAAAAGACCGCCAGCTAACATGCCTCCAAGTGCAATGGCGCCCAGCCCAAAACCTACGACAGCTGGCATAGCAACAGCGATAATCCCCGGCAACATCATTTTCTTTAACGATGCTTTAGTAGCAATTTCTACGCATTTTTCAGAGTCGGGATCAGCAGTACCATCCATTAATCCAGGAATCTCTTTAAACTGGCGTCTAATTTCATTGATCATCTCAAAAGCAGCGTCTCCGACGGCTTTCATGGTAATAGCAGAAATTAGGAATGGAATACAAATACCAATAAACATCCCTACAAGTACCATTGGGTTGTTCAAAGATAGCGAGAAGGCTTCACCATAAACACTTGATACTTGCGCAGAGTATGCGGAAATAATCGCAAGCGCAGCAAGAGCAGCGGCACCAATAGCAAAACCTTTGCCAATAGCGGCAGTCGTGTTGCCTAACTCATCTAGAGAATCGGTGATGTCGCGAACCTCTTTACCCATGCCGGCCATTTCTGCAATACCGCCTGCATTGTCAGCGACGGGGCCATAAGCATCTATCGCCATGGTAATACCAACGGTAGACAGCATGCCGACGGCGGCGATACCTACGCCATAAACACCTGCCACACCTGCACCACTTGCGATCGATGTGGAGACTAGAATAATAGTAGCGAGAATGAGAATTGGAATGACAACTGACTGCATACCTACAGACAATCCAGAAATCATTACCGTTGCCGGTCCAGTTTCTCCAGATTCTGCAATTTCTTTAACAGGGTTGCCGCCGGTGTAATATTCGGTGATCAAACCAATTAATACTCCACCAACTGCGCCAGAAACAACACACCACAAAACAGCTACGGGTACATCATTCATATCTTGTATTACGAAGTAAGCCATGCCAATAAAGATCAGAGGTGCTAGTAAAGTTCCAGATCTAAGAGCACTTGCTGGCTCTTTTGAGGACTGTAACTTAACAATAACGATGCCCACAATGGATGCTATAAGACCGACCGCCGCAAGAGCAAGCGGAAGAAACATTAAACTTTCTGAATTCATGGTGTAAGCAATAGCAATAGATGCGATCATAGAGCCACAGTAAGACTCAAATATATCTGACCCCATACCAGCCACATCTCCGACATTATCACCAACATTGTCAGCAATAACTCCCGGGTTTCTTGGGTCGTCTTCTGGAATGCCTGCTTCGATTTTTCCTACCAAATCGGCACCAACATCAGCGCTTTTGGTGAAGATACCTCCACCTACTCTTGAGAATAGGGCTACTACTGAAGCTCCCATTCCGAAACCTTCTAGCGCATGAATATGAGAGCCTCCATTAGCTGCGTAAAAGTAGTAAAGACCGCCAAGTCCTATGAGGCCCAACGATGCCACGCAAAGTCCCATAATCGAACCGCCATAAAAAGCAACTGACAAAGCGGCGGGAGCGCCGTCCTTCTGGGCAGCGGTGGCAGTTCTAACATTGGCTTTAGTTGCTGCATACATTCCTATGAAGCCAGCTAAAGAAGAACAGGCTGCTCCCACAATGACCGCTATTGCAGTCTCAGTGCCAAGGAACTGATAAGCCAGAACAACCAAAACCACAACAAATGCTAACAATATTTTGTATTCAGTTTTCATAAAGGTAAGAGCACCAGTATGAATTTGGTCACCGATCTTTTTGACCTTATCTTCACCGTCTGGGTACTTCATAACCAGCAGGTACACAACAAAAGCTGCAACCATGCCAAAAGCGCCCAACAGTGATGGTAGTAAAGAAATGTTCATTGAAAAAACCCTTTTAAATTTGAAGGCGCATTCTATCAAAAAAACCTATTTTTAATAGCTATATCTGGTATTAAATAGATAAAAACGCGGATAAATAGATATATTTTTAGATTAACTCCATTAACATGGCCGCAACACATAGGTTCAGAAAATAGACCATCAAACTGTTTTTTTTGAACCTATCTTGTTTTAATCACGTAACACCGCTGATTAAAAAACGTTATACTAGACAGGCCGCACCACGAGGTGGAGTGTTAGTGGTGTATCTGCAATACAATCATAGTGCCTAAGTTTCTAATGAAGCGATGTAAAGGCCTACATTTTTGGGGACTTTCTTTGAATACCAATATTCGTTTCGCCTTTTTGTTCATGATGGCTATTGCTGTTTGGTTTGGCAGTGGATTGTTTGTGACATCTAAACCGAAACAGGCTGTAGAGCCACTGTCGACGCCTACTAACGTTCAAGTTTTATCGATTAATCACAGTTTATATAGCCCATCAATATCCTTGCGCGCGCGAACTGAACCGAACCGCAGCGTCAATATAGTGGCTCAGATAAATGGTAAGATTAGCAAAGTTTTAGTCAACGAAGGCATGCCGGTCATTACAGGACAGCCGATATGTGAAATCGACCCAGAAGATAGATATTTACGGCTAAGCGAAGCAGAGGCTCATCTGAACCAAAGTGACATAGCTTATCGTGGGGCCCTGAAGCTAAAGACTGCAGGTTACCAGTCCGAGTTGGCGATAGCACAAGCTAAAGCGATGTTAGAAGCAGCAGAAGCTAATTTCAAGCGTGCTCAACTCAATGTTAGCTTCTTGCAAATAGTCGCACCTTTTGACGGTTTCGTTGAAGCAAGGCCGTTAGAGATCGGAGACTATGTAGTTCCTGGGAAGGTGTGTGCATCAATTATTGATCTAGATCCCATCAAGGTGACCTCAATGGTCAATGAAAACGAAATTGCATCTATTAGTGTTAGCAGTCCGACGAGTGTTAGTATCAATAATGGCCCAGCAATAGCAGCGCAGATCAATTTTATGGCGCATCAGGCAGATAAGATGACACGTGGTTACCGGCTCGAAGCCGTTGCTCCTAACGCAGACAGCCGAATAAGAGCAGGCCTGACAAGCCGATTGGAAATTCGCACTGACGGCGTTTTGGCGCATCTGATTCCTTCAAGTGCCACCCTTCTTAATGACGCAGGCGGTATTGTTGTGCGAGTCTTAGGAAACGATAACATAACGGCCTCACTGCCAGTGCAGATCCTAGGCGAAGAAGCAGCGGGGATTTGGGTTTCTGGATTGCCAAGGCAGGTCGATTTAATAACCGTTGGGCAAAATTATGTGGTCGATGGGGAATTAGTGAAGCCGTCGTTTTTAGTTAACAATGGTCAACAGTAGAGCTGATAAATAATGAAATTTTTACGCCTGATTATCGACCACTCACGAGCAACGCTCTCAATTCTGTTGTTGATTCTAGTGGCTGGTGCTGGCTCGCGGTTGTCTATGCCGGTAGAGATGAACCCTAACGTTACATTGCCAGTGGTGATGATAATGGTTAGGCATGACGGTATTTCACCTGAAGATGGCGCACGTTTATTAATTCGTCCGATTGAAAAAGAACTCAAGACTTTGGATGGGCTTGAAGAAGTTCAGGCTAATGCCCGTGAAGGTTCAGTAGTAGTAACCGCCGAATTTGAGGTAGGAGATGACATTAAACAGGCGGTTGCAGATGTCAGAGAAGCGGTAGATAGAGCCAAAGCTGAATTCCCCCAAGATACAAAAGAACCCATCGTTAACGAATTAAGCCCTAGCCCTGAACCCACGATTGTAATTACTTTTTCTGGTGATAATGTATCAGAACGTGAACTTTTCCAAGCGGCAAAGTTTTATCAGAGGCAATTAGAGATGTTGCCTGATGTGCTCACTGCAGATATATCTGGACATCGCGATGAAGTTGTCGATGTCGTGGTTGACCCTTCTCGGATGGAGCAGTATGGGCTTGGAATAAATGAAATAATTAATGTGGTAAGAGTAAATAATATCCTTATCCCAGCGGGAGAAATGGATACTGCTCGAGGACGTTTTGGCGTTAAGATTCCAGCCCTGATTGAAACTACCGATGATATAAGAGCTCTGCCGATCCGAAACAATTCGGAAGGTTCTGTTGTTTTGGGGGACGTAGCGGATGTTCAGCGAACCTTCAAAGATGCCAGTAGCTATAGCCTGATAAATGGCCAAAAAACCATCGCTATTGACGTGCGTAAACGTCTGACAGCTAATTTGATCGAAACCGTTGCGGCATCTCGACTGACCGTCGATCAATATAGAAGCCAGTTTTCTAGCGATTTAGATATCGGTTACACCTTTGACAGCTCTGTGATGACAGGGCAAATGGTCGGCGAGCTCCAGGGTAATATAATCACAGCTATGTGCTTGGTTTTGATATTGGTGGTGGCAACTCTAGGAGTCAAATCAGGTATTTTAGTCGGCTTTGGTATCCCTTTTTGTCTATTGGGTGCTCTCATTCTAGTTAACCTTTTAGGCCACAGCTTTAACTTTATGGTGATGTTTGGGTTGCTCTTATCCTTGGGTATGCTGATTGATGGCGCTATTGTTGTTGTCGAGTTTGCCAATACTAAGGCAGCTGAGGGCCTTTCAACAAGAGAGGCCTATGTAACCGCAGTACAGCGAATGGCTATTCCCGTAATAGCATCAACAGGAACCACCCTAGCAGCATTTTTGCCGTTACTATTTTGGCCGGGAGTGTCTGGCGAATTTATGTCCTACTTGCCAATTACTGTATTTGCGGTTTTAGCATGGTCTCTTACTTATGCACTTATCTTTGCTCCTACTTTGGGTATTGTAATGGCTCGTCGTCGCGGTAAGCGTAAAAAGCTTCCGGAGAATCATGCGTCTGAAGAGTCGGCAGCGACCTTATTTCAGCCTTTATTAAATTTCTATCTCAGGTTACTAGTTCCTGTGATTAATGCGCCGGTGCGATCTTCACTTGTGTCAATATCCCTCATTTTCGGAATATTCTACCTCTATGGTAAGTTCAATGCTGGGCAAGAGTTTTTCACTCCGATTGAGAGTCAGTATGGAATCGTTGAGGTTCGAGCTCAAGGAAATCTAGCCGTCGAAGAGCAAAGAGATTTGACTCTCAAGGTGAACAACCTTGTGTCCCAAATTGATGGAGTAAACCAATTATATGCATCTGGTAAGGCTGGGAATTTTGTTACCTTTGGAACAGACAAAAGCCGCGACCAAATCAGCTCCATTTTGGTTGAATTATACCCTCGAGAAGAGCGAAGTAGGGGTAGTAAAGAAATTTTTGCGGAGATTCGCGAACGAACGAAAAGACTACCGGGTATTTACGTTTCTGGCCAGGAGGTAGAAACTGGACCTCCTACAGGCAAAGATATTCAGATCGAATTATCCTCCCCAAATAGGCAGGCTACTTATCAAAAAGCGAGTGAACTGCGTGATTGGATAGCGAATAACGTAGAAGGTATAAGAGATTTACAAGATACCTTACCCTTGGCAGGCATTCAGTGGGAAATAGAGGTTGATCGCCCCAGGGCGGCTATGTTGGGAGTTAATGTTGCCGATGTGGGGAGTATGGTTCAATTGATCACTGGTGGTGCGATTATCGGTGAATTTAGACCTGACAACTCAGATCAAGAAGTTGAAATTCGCTTGCGCTATCCAGTAGTAGATCGCCAGCTTATGGCGCTTGACGACTTACGAGTGAATACGCCTAATGGGCCTGTGGCAGTAAGCAGTTTTACCGCCAGAGTTGCTAAACCACGTATCGACTCTATTCAGCGCATTGATCAGAGAGAAACAACGTTTGTCTTGGGTAATACCATGGAAGGCTATTTAGCTGATGACCAAATTCGAGCAATTCAACAATGGATTGACAATACCGATCAGTCTGAAGTGAGTATTCGTTTTCGAGGCGCCAATGAGGAACAGGTCAAGGCTGCAGAGTTTTTGTCTGTAGCATTTTCGCTCGCCATGGCAGTGATGTTAATCATGTTAGTTATGCAATTTAATAGTTTCTATCAAGCGGGTTTGATCTTGTTTTCAGTGGTTATGTCTACGGCTGGAGTTCTATTGGGCTTAATGGTTGCTCAGGCTACCTTTAGTACCATTTTAACGGGGGTAGGAATTGTGGCTTTGGCAGGTATTGTTGTTAATAATAATATTGTTCTGATTGATACCTACAATTATTTGCGGCGCAACAATTCTATGCTTACACCAACCGAAGCGGTTTACAGCGCAGCCAAATCACGTTTCAGACCGGTAATGCTAACGACCATTACAACCGTTGTAGGTTTGTTGCCACTGGCAAATAGCATTAGTATCGATCTGGTGAACCGTAGTTATACCGTCGGTGGTATGGTTGCTTCTTGGTGGCAACCTTTAGCTAGCGCTATTGTGAATGGTTTACTAGTAGCCACGGTGCTGACGCTACTGCTAACCCCAGCGATGTTGTTGGTGCCAGAAATTGTGTCTAAACGACTAGGTTTTCGTATCGCCGGACACCAGTTTAGTGATAACTCTTAACTGGAGATTAAAAGGTAACTGATTGAGAAAAATCATCCATTGTGATTGCGACAGTTTTTATGCGTCGGTCGAAATGCGGGATGATCCGACGTTACTTACATTACCTATCGCAATCGGCGGTAAGTCTGATCGACGTGGTGTAGTGGCTACTTGTAACTATCTTGCACGAGATTTTGGTGTCCGATCAGCAATGCCCACCGCCCATGCACTAAGGCTCTGTCCTGACCTTGTGGTCATTCCAGCTACTATGGAAAAATATCGTCACGCAGCGCATCAAATTCGGCAAATATTCTATCGATATACAGATAAAGTTGAACCTTTATCATTGGATGAAGCTTATTTAGATGTTAGCGATTGCCACCTCTGTCAGGGAAGTGGCACCCTTATTGCTCAAGAAATCAGACAGACGATTGCCGAGGAAGTAGGAGTGACGGCATCGGCGGGCATTGCGTCGAATAAATTTTTAGCTAAAGTGGCCAGTGACCTTAACAAACCGGATGGTCAATTTGTCATTGCACCAAATCAAATTGATGCTTTTGTTAAAGCATTGGAGGTTAAAAAGATTTTTGGTGTTGGCAAGGTAACAGCAGACAAGCTCCATCGGATGAATATAAGAACCTGTGGTGATCTACAACAGCGCTCATTGATTGAGTTGGTGGACAAATTCGGCACCTTTGGTAAGCGGCTCTATGACCTGAGTTTTGGTAAGGATGATCGTGAAGTGAACTCAGACAGTCGCCGAAAATCTTTGAGTGTGGAGCATACATACTCAGATGACTTAAAAGATCAGCTGGCATGCCAAGAAAAAATACCTCAGCTTTTGATGGAGCTACGCAGTCGTCTGCGGAGGATTGATGAAGACTATTTGGTTACTAAGCAGTTTATTAAAGTAAAATTTAATGACTTTTCGGCCACCACTGTAGAACGTCAGTTTACCAAAGGTTTTCCTGAAGAAAGCTTTCAAATTCTATTAGAAGAAGCTTGGCAGCGCAAAGCGCGTCCAGTGCGATTAATAGGGCTGGGTGTGCGGTTTGTTGATATGTCTAAGCTCTCATTGGCTCAGCAATTAGTTTTGTTTGAGTAGGTGAACGATCAATATTTCATTACTCAGTCGTTTGAAATAATCCACTATTTTGCTAAACTCCCGAAACTCCTATTTGTTAGAGAATTTGCGTTGATTAATCGTTCTAGTAAACATTCAGTTCGTAATGAATTACGACGTAAAACCGAAGAGTTTGTCTCTCGTGGCGGAGAAATAAAGCATCACAGCGCCGGAGAGACAGGTGAGCCCCAGGGCAACAATAAAAGCCGGTCTGCCTTTATAAGCGGAGAGCCTCGTAAAACGCGTACCTATATTAATGATGTAGTGTCCGCATTGGATGAGCGCAAACAAAGTCAAATACCTCCCAAAAAGGCCCCCAAATCCAGTAGGCCAAAGAAAAGAATCATCTATGATGATTTCGGAGAAGCGATTCGTGAGGTTTGGGTCGATCAATAGGTAGACCGACATAATCATTGCATTAAACAGACATGGTATCAACTTAGTGAATTAAATCACGGTCAGTTTATTGCTTCACCGCGAGCTTGTTTATCTGCATGATAGCTTGATCTCACCAAAGGTCCGCAGGCCGCTTGTTTGAAGCCGATATGATATGCGTATTCAGTATACTCGGCAAATTCATCAGGATGAACAAACCGCTCAACGGCTAAGTGGCTGGGGGATGGTTGTAAATATTGTCCTACTGTGAGCATGTCAACATTGTGCTCTCGAAGATCATCTAGGGTCCTGAGAAGCTCATCTTTTGTTTCACCTAAACCTACCATTAAGCCCGACTTTGTTTGAATTTCCGGATTTCGTGCTTTGTATTCTTTTAGTAACTTCAACGACCAGGCGTAATTTGCACCCGGGCGAGCTTCGCGATAAAGCCTAGGTACTGTCTCTAGATTATGATTAAAAACATCAGGGGGTGTGGCCGACATAATATCCAAAGCTGGTGTCATTCGGCCACGAAAATCAGGCACTAGTACTTCTACTTTTAACCCAGAGGATAATAGTCTTGCTTCACGAATACAGTCAGCAAAATGCTGCGCACCACCATCGCGAAGATCATCGCGATCCACTGAAGTAATGACTACATATTTTAGTCCCATTTCATGAATAGCAAGTGCTAAATTCTTCGGTTCATCAATATCAAGCTTATTTGGTTTACCATGACCGACATCACAAAATGGACAACGCCGTGTGCAGATTTCACCCATGATCATAAAGGTTGCTGTTCCACCACTAAAACACTCATGAAGATTGGGGCAGGCAGCCTCCTCACAGACGGTAGACATCTTATGGCGGCGTAAAATAGATTTAATTTCTTGTACTTTAGGAGATGCTGAAAGTCGAATTCGCATCCATTCTGGTTTACGTTGTATGGTCGTAGTGGGAATAACTTTAACAGGAATGCGCTCCACTTTATCTGCACTACGAAGTTTTTCACCGGCTTTCAATCGTCTGGTTCGGGAAGGTGGGCGTGGAGTGTCTATATTAACAACCGGAATACTCGATAAATTAGATGCTTCGGTGCCCTGTTGAGCACCAAGCTTAGCCGACTTCGCTTCTTCTGGAGTATCTGTTAATTTCACGATTCTGTATTGCCCTTAGGTATATTTTTATCATCAAAACTGTCTGTCACGTCTCTATATTGATTATAACCTAGTCCATTCATCAATTGATGGCTTAACTGGTCTGTTACTTCTTCAATAGAGGGGCATGGGCTGATTATATCAGCCATTTGAGTCATGTGGATACCCAGACCGCAAGGGTTGATCCGCTGCCAGGGCGACATGTCCATATTAATATTGAAATTTAAGCCGTGATAACTGCAACCTTTACGAATACGCAGTCCAAGGGACGCAATTTTTCTTCCCTGGCCATCGTAAACGCCAGGCGCATCTCTTTTTGGTGCTGCACTTATCTGCCAGTGAGCTAGGGTCTTAACCAGCGCTTGTTCTATAAGAGTTACAAGAGCCCTAACTCCTATACTTAAGCGTTTTAAATCAATCATTAGGTAGGCCGTAATTTGACCCGGTCCATGGTAGGTTACGTGGCCACCACGATCGCTCTTTATGACAGGGATATCACCCGGTAAAAGAACATACTCATCTTTTCCAGCCTGACCTTGAGTAAAAACACCATGGTGTTGAACAAACCAAATTTCATCATCAGTGTCTGCGTCACGATTGTTAGTAAGATATTGCATTTGCCGCAGAGTATCGGTGTAGTCTTGGATACCTAAGTAGCGAAGCTTAATGGTAGTTGGAGAAGACACTATCAAAGCACCATTTTAACTTTAGGGTTTTGCTTGAGGGCCTTAAAAATATCGTCTAGTTGTGCTTTTCCAGTCGCGGTGATATTTACCGTAATAGACTGCCAGCGCCCTTTACTGCTGTCCCGAATCGAGATTCTTGTGCGATCAAATCCCGGTGCATATTTATCAATAACATTGAGCACATGTTCAAGAAAATAATTATCAGCTTGCCCTAGAATTTTAATCGGGTAGTCGCATGGAAATTCAATTTTGGGAGGTTTTTGTGTCATCGATTAGTGGTGTGCTCAGGAGAGTAAATCGGTAAAGAAGAGAATAATCCAATCAATCAGTTGGGAGAACATCCCAGAGGTCTCAATATCCTTTGTCGCCACCAATGGAATTTTCACCAGACTATTATCGCCCAAGCTTACATTCAGTTGCCCAAGAGCTTGTCCTGACAAAACGGGGGCTTTGATTATTTTATCAAGGGTCACTTGGGCTTGAAAGTTTTTCTCTGAACCGCGAGGAAAAGTCAAAACTACATCATCTGCTACAGTGAGGTTTAAAAACTCTTCCTCGCCATACCATAATTTAGCGTTGGCTTTGATCACTTCGCCAGCGGAGTAAACTACTTGTGTATCGAAATACCTAAATCCATAAGATAGCAACCGTTGAGATTCTCTAGCACGAGATTCATCATCATTAGCGCCAAGCACAACGGCAATAAGGCGCATATCGCGACGTTTGGCAGAGGATACTAGACAGTACCCCGCTTCATCTGTTCGCCCAGTTTTAAAGCCATCAACGGTTTTGTCTCGCCATAATAATCTGTTGCGGTTTGGCTGATTGATATTGTTATGTTGAAAATATTTTTTGGCGTAAATTGAGTAGTATTTAGGATGATCTCTAATGATGGCACTGGCAAGAATTGATAGATCTCGAGCAGATGTAAACATACCTTCAGCAGGCAAGCCCGTGGCATTCATGTACTGAGTATTGGTCATACCTAATGCTTCGGCCTGCTGATTCATCAGGTCAGCAAAAGCATATTCACCGCCAGCTACATGCTCAGCTAAGGCTATGGCAGCATCATTACCTGATTGGATGATTACACCATGCATAAGATCAATAACGGATACTTTACTTCTTGGGCTAAGAAACATTGTTGAACCATCAGTTTTTGCGCCACCCAGTTCCCAAGCATTATCACTAATTAGAACTTCAAAATCTTCTGTCAAGCGCTGTTCAGCGATCTCATTAGACACGAGGTAAGTAGTCATCATCTTGGCAAGACTTGCGGGAGGCAATTGTTCGTCGGCATTGTTTTCAAGCAAAACTGTGCCTGTATTTGCGTCGACCAATATCCAAGCATCTGCTGCAATCTCTGGTGCGGCAGGACGCATTTTTTGAGCAACGCTAGAATTAGATACTAATAGTGTGACTAGGAGGGTTAATACTGCTGTTAAGCACCATTGTTTGATCATAAGTTATTACCAATCATCTCTTATCTTTGAGGGGTAGTTTAGCATCCTCAGGCTTTAGTTGGGCATAATCGCCACACAATTGTGAAGATTATATGCTGACTTACATTACAATTGACTTAGTCCTCAGGTTGCGCACAAGTGCTGGTTGTTTTGCAGTACTCTTGACGAAGGATTTGGCTAAGTTGAAATACGGCCATTGCATATTTTGTTCTAGGGTTGTAGCGACCGATAACATAAAAGTTGTGAAATCCAAGCCAATATTCTTGTCCATACTTAGCTTCTAGACGTATTGGTGTCGCGGTCATGTCTAAAGGAAATGCCTCTATGGGCCGGTAGCCTTGATCTATCATCTGTTTGACCGACTGGGTGGGACGCTTCATGCTGTTCACTTTGATTGGCCCTAACTCTCCTTCGATCATAGCTTTAGTGGCCACCGGTTGATTAGTTTTCCAGCCGTGTTTGGTAAAATAGTTAGCCACACTTCCAATGGCATCGATTGGATTAGTCCAGATATCAGCGAACTGATCATCATCAAAGTCTACGGCGTAGTTGCGGTAACTATTAGGCATAAATTGGCCCCATCCCATGGCACCAGCATAGGATCCTTTCAACGTCAGCGGATCCCTGCCTTGCTCTTTGGCGAGCAAAAATAAATGCTCCAGTTGGGTGGTGAAAAATTTACGCCGAGACTCACGTTTTTCAACCTCAGTATAATAGTCAAAAGCCAGAGTTGATAGCGCATCGACAACTCTGTAACTACCAACATTACGACCATAATTTGTTTCGATTCCCATGATACTGACAATAATAGCAGGATCTACACCAAACTCTTTTTCTGCTCTGGCCAACGTTTTTTGATTTTCTTGCCAAAAGGTAATACCTCGGGAAATACGCGTGTCAGAAATAAAAATACTACGATATTCATGCCATGGTTTGGCTTTTTCCGCGGGTCGACTCATTGCCTTTACAATGGAGCTCTGGTGTTTTGCAGCAGCTAACCAAGTTTCTACTTGAGACCGTTCGAATTGGTGCTTGTCCACCATTGTGTTTATTAAGGCATCTGCATCTGCATGCTTTGAATAATCTGCGTTTGAGGTTACCGAAACAGTGGCCAGAAGAAGTGCAAAAAATTTAATGTGAATAGAGACTAAAACACGATTCAAAACTGAGTCCTTATGAGTTTAGGTTCGGCACTAATGGCCATTAACATACCAAATCCGATGAATAGAGTTAGGATAGCTGTACCACCATAACTAATCATCGGTAAGGGCGCGCCAACAACGGGTAGTATGCCAGACACCATGCCCATGTTAACGAAGATATAAATAAAAAAGATTAATCCCAAGCTGCCAGCAAGCAAGCGACCAAACTGCGTTTGCGCATTCACCGCGATAAATAGACAACGGGCGATCACGCAAGCGTACAGGGTACACAGCGTAAGAATACCTATCAAGCCAAATTCCTCGGCGAGCACGGCAATAATAAAATCGGTATGACTTTCGGGCAGAAAATTTAATTGCGACTGTGTTCCCTCTAACCAACCTTTTCCATTGACTCCGCCAGAACCAATTGCTGTCTTAGATTGCACAATATTCCAACCAGCGCCCAATGTGTCATCTTCAGGGGATAACATCGTTAAAATTCTCTGCTTTTGGTAGTCTCTTAGAACAAAGAGCCACATTAGCGGAATAGCTGCAAGCGCTATAAAGATTGAGCCGATCACATAGCGTTTACCAAGCCCTGCTAAAAAAACTACTAAAAATCCTGATAAAAATACTAAAATCGCAGTGCCTAAATCTGGTTGTCTGATAATTAGTAGTGTCGGTAGTAACACCATTACCAAAGACCAAAATATATGTTTGATGTTTGGAGGAATATAACGTGAGCCAAGGTATGAGGACACCATCATGGGAACTAAAACCTTCATTAGCTCCGCAGGCTGAATACGAGTAAAGCCCAAGTCTAACCATCGTTGCGCACCTTTTGCTCCAACTCCGAAGAGCAGCACTGCGAGGAGTGATAGAAGGCCCAGGCCGTAAAGTAAAAACGCCCAACGATGCAGTATTCTTACTGGTAATTGTGCGATTAGTAGCATCAACAAAAAGCCTACCAACATAAAAACAGATTGTCGTTTTACATAAGATAAGTTTTGGTCGCCGGCGCTATAGAGTATCGCTAATCCGAAGCAGCAAAGACAAAAGATCACTAAGACCAAAACGGCATCACTATTTATGGAGCGGCGGGTAAGACGATTACCTCCAGGGTTTTGCATGGTCCTAACAAAATCATTAGTTTGCATAGGTCAATGTTCCAGGCAGGAGCGCGGATGCTGCTACAACTTTCTTATCCTCCAGCTGATCCATGTAGGCATCAATAAGAGTGCGTGCAATAGGTGCTGCGGATGAACTGCCATGTTCACCATTTTCTACAATCAGGGCGACAGCGATTTTTGGGTCCTCAATAGGCGCAAAAGCGATAAATAAAGCATGATCCCACTGACGTTTTTTGAGCTTTTCTTTATCATACTCTTCATCGGCACTAATGCTAACTACCTGCGCTGTGCCAGTTTTCCCCGCCATAGTATAGGTTAGCCCCGAATTTATTGACCTAGCTGTGCCCTTTGACGAATGAATAACATTTTTCATGGACTCATGGATATAGGTCCAATGGTCTTCGTCTATTTGCGCAATTTCCATCAGTGGACTTGGAGTAACGGGCACGCCATTTATTGATTTTACCAATTGAGGTTGTACAAGTTTGCCTTTAGCTGCAATGCGTGCAGTCATCACTGCAAGTTGTAATGGCGTAGCTAGCATATAACCTTGGCCTATACTCATATTTATGGTGTCACCGTCAAACCAAGCTGAACCTCTATTTTGTTTTTTCCAACTTCTTGAGGGCATTATACCGGACGCTTCTCCAGGAAGATCAATGCCTGTAGTTTCACCAAGACCGAATGGTTTACTGCGTAATGCTAGTATATCAATACCGGTTTTGATACCCATCTGATAAAAAAACACATCACAAGATTCTATAATAGCTTCTGCAAGATCAACCCCACTGCCATGCCCACCATGTTTGGAGTTGTGATCACGCCAGGGTCGTTCGACACCCTCCATAAAAAAGTAACCCGGATCATCTATCGTCGTGGATGGGCTGATATCTTTATTTTGCAGAGAAATGAGGCCAAATAGGGGCTTTACTGTTGACCCTGGAGGGTATTGGCCTTTAATGGCTCGATTAAACAATGGTTTGTCATTGGACTTTATCAGTTGATCATAACTCTTTTGACTAATTCCAGAAACAAAGGTGTTGGGGTCATAACTTGGGGCACTCACCATAGTCAGTATGCCACCGGTTTTTATTTCTATTGCAACCAAGGCTCCTCGTTCTTGGTTAAAGGCATCAAAGGCAATTTTTTGCAGATTGCTATCAATATGAAGCACTAGGTCATTCCCTGGCTGAGGTTTAACTTGATCTAAAATTCTGGTTACCCGACCTCTGGCATTGGTTTCAACCTGTTCTTTCCCTACTTGGCCAAGAAGAATATCCTCATAGTATTTTTCTAGTCCAGTTTTACCGATAGAGTCTGTGCCGCTATATTTTATAGGGTCAATGATATTGGTTTCTCTTTCGTTTATTCGACCTACGTAGCCTACTACATGAGTGAGTAAATCCTTTTTTGGATAGAACCTGGAAAGTGTTGCATTGACTTTAATGCCGGTTAAAGAATGTTCATTAACCGCAAGTATTGCTTGTTCTTGCTCGCTTAAGTTGAATTTTAATGGCGTTTGTTCGAAGGGCCTACGACGTTTTAGACGTTTATAAAAGCGTTTGACATCATTTTCAGAAAGCGATATCAGTGTACCAATTTTAGTGATCAACAGATCTATATTGTGTGTCCTTTCGCGAATGATAGTTAGGTTTGAAATAGACTGATTTTCGGCCACAATATCGCCATTGCGATCATATATGACGCCTCTAGCTGGCGGGGTAGATCGCACATGTACACGGTTATTGTCTGACTGAGTAACAAAATCTTTGTGCTGTCTAACTTGAAGATCAAAATAACGCATAATCAGCACTAGGGTAAAAATTATCATGAGAGTACTGGCGACTAAAACCCTGTTGATAAAGATACGTCTTTCTCTGTGTGGGTCTGAATAGTCGAATTTATCAAGCATTTGTTACTAGGACCCGTTAATTGCGGTGATAAGGATGATTAGCGTTTATGCTCCACGCACGGTAGAGTTGCTCCATAAGCAGTATGCGAACCAGTGGGTGTGGGAGTGTCAATGCCGACAATGACCAACACAGATTCGCCCGCGCTAAGCAGCTTTTTGACAGGCCATCAGGCCCACCGATCAAGAATGTAATATTTTTGCCGTCCATTTGCCAGTTAGCTAAATTTAAAGCAAGTTTATCTGTATCCATGGATTTTCCCAATACATCAAGTGCGATCACATAATCCTTTTCTTCAATAGACTTTAAAATCGCTAGTCCTTCAGTCTCTATCGCCTTGGTAGATGCCTGACTTTTACTACGGCTACCCAATGATACCTCAGTGACCCGAATACGCAATTCAGAAGGCATACGCTTGCTATATTCTGCGCAGCCTGTTGTCACCCAGCTGGGCATTTTGGTTCCAATTGCAATGACGTTGAGTCTCAAATTAGTCTTGATCCACTGGCGAAGCACCACTCAATATAGCATCAGCTTCGGCGTTCAGAGGGCGGTCATCTGGACGCAGTGCCCATAGTTTTTCAAGATCATAAAAACCTCTGGTAGCAGGAAGCATAATATGAATAATAACCTCACCAAAGTCTACCAGCACCCATTCACCAACATCATCACCTTCGACGCCCAGCAGCGTAAATCCTGCTTTTTTTGCGTCTACAACAACATTGTTAGCTAAAGACTTAACTTGGCGATTAGAGTTACCGCTAGCAACCACCATAATATCGGTTATTCCGGTTAGTTGTTTTACATCAATACTGACAATATCTTGTCCTTTAACATCTTCAAGTGCGTTGATTACAATTTCATGGAGATTTCTTTTCATAATACTTTATTACTCATATAGTCTATTTTGATTGATGTAGTTTAAAACATTATCAGGCGTCATAAATTGAATGCTTTTTCCTTGTGCTACTTTCTCTCGAATACTGCTAGATGAGATAGGCAGCATGGTTAATTCGCAAAAAAATATTTTTCCAGCAGGGCTTTTATCAAGTGTGCCGGGCTGTTTACATTTATTCTGTTCTATCCAATTATACAGTGGGCCCGATGAAGGGATATTATAATCGGGTCTAGAAGATACCGCGATATGGCAAAAGTCTAGTAATTTGTGCCACTCATGCCAGGTGTTAATTTTAATAAACGCATCCATGCCGAGGCACAAAATAAGTGATGTGTCTGGTCCTAGTTCTGCTCGCAAAATCCTGAGAGTGTCAATGCTATAGCTTGGGCTTGCGCGCTGAAGTTCAATGTCACAAGCGGCGAGCAGTGGGTTATTGTCACCAATCGCTACTTTAAGCATTTTAAGCCTGTGTTCTGCAGCGACAAGATTATTCCCTCTGTGGGGTGGGTATCCACTGGGCATCATTTTTATCTTCGACACAGGAAGAAGTTCCGCCAACTCCGTGGCAATACGCAAATGGCCCACATGAACTGGGTTGAAAGTGCCTCCAAATAGAGCTACTGCCATATTATTGCCTAATGTGCCCATCACCAAAGACCACCCACTTCTGGTTTGTAAGGCCCTTCAGCCCCACTGGACCCCTAGCATGAATTTTATCGGTAGAGATACCAATTTCAGCGCCCAAACCGTATTCAAAGCCATCAGCGAAGCGGGTTGATGCATTTATCATTACAGAGCTTGAATCTACTTCTACCAGAAAGCGATGGCCGGTAGCCTGATTTTCCGTAACGATACTATCAGTGTGCTTGGATCCGTACCGATTGATATGTTCAATGGCCTCATCGATACCGGATACAATTTTTACAGCTACGATTGGCGCTAAATATTCTTCACTCCAATCAGATTCCGCTGCCTTTAAAACCTCACCAGATAATAGACAGGTGGCTGCACATCCCCTAACTTCAACACCTTTGGCAATAAGTTTTTGTATGAGGGGTGGCAATATATCCTTAGCTACTGCTTTAGAAACAAGCAATGATTCCATCGCATTGCATACCCCATAGCGGTGCGTCTTTGCATTTATAGCGACCGCTAATGCCTTTTGAATATCAGCTTCACAGTCGATGTACACATGGCAATTGCCATCTAGGTGTTTTATTAGAGGTACCCGAGCATCCTTGCTTAGACGCTGAATTAGGCTTTTCCCACCGCGAGGAATGATGACGTCGATGTATTCTGTCATGGTTATAAGCTCGCCGACCACGGCACGATCAGTTGTCTGAATAATTTGAATTGCCGCAGAAGGTAGACCACTGCTGGCTAATCCGATATTGATGCAGTCACCTAGTGCGCGATTAGATTCTATCGCCTCACTGCCGCCACGTAAAATAGTTGCATTGCCAGCTTTTAGACATAAGCTGGCCGCATCGATAGTAACATTGGGGCGCGATTCGTAGATAATGCCTACAACACCAATAGGCGCACTCATCTTACCCAGTTGAATACCGCTGGGGCGTGTTTCAAGCTCACTAATATTGCCAACAGGCTCAGGCAGCGCGGCAACCTGATTAAGCCCTTCAATAATTGCGTCAATTCGTTGGTCATTTAGTGTTAAACGATCAAGCATAGCTGCATCAAGGTCATTTTTTTTGGCTTTCAGAACATCCTTCATATTTGCATCAAGTAGGACTTTTCGATGGGCATTGACAGACTTGGCTATATTCAAAAGCGCTGCGTTTTTGGTTGCCGTTGATGTTTTAGACAACACCTTTGACGCTTCAAGGGCTGTGTGCCCAATATTTTTCATGTAGGATTTAATATCTTGAGTTGTCAAAGTTAACTGCGCCAGTAAAGTGATATATTGATTTTTCCAAAACGACATTATACGTGCTGCCTTTGCATAATGCCCAGTTTTGCGCACAAAGAAGACGACTTTTTAGATCAATAGTGCACAATGTACTTGTTGGCATAGCTATGGATCATGCATGAAAGATGTTATCTCCCAATTAATGAAGTACTCCTCATGGTTAGTGATCACTGGTGCGGGTGTTAGTGCAGCTTCGGGCGTCCCAACTTACAGAGACCGAAATGGTGATTGGCAGCGCAAACCTCCGGTAACGCATCAAGATTTCTTGGATAATAGCGTGACTCGACAGCGATTTTGGTCGCGGAATATGGTTGGATGGCGATTTATGATGCAAGCTCAACCCAATAGTGCACACAATGTCTTGATGGCATTGGAGCAAGAGGGCGTTGTTAGTGGCATCGTTACTCAAAACGTAGATGGACTTCATCAGCGCGCTGGCAGTCGCAATGTCATAGATCTTCACGGGCGTATCGATACCGTGACCTGTATGTCGTGTCGGTTGAAGTTGTCTCGTCAGACTTTGCAGCTATGGTTAGAGCAGAATAACCCTGAGTTTGTTCTGCGGACAGGCCATATTGCGCCAGATGGTGATGCTGAATTAGACGAATTAGATTTTTCCACACTAAAGGTACCTGAATGTAACTATTGTGGTGGGCTACTAAAACCAGACGCGGTTTTTTTTGGTGATTCCATACCAAAATCTCGCTTGTCAGAGGCAGAAAATCAACTGTTTAATGCTGACGCTCTTTTAGTGATAGGGTCATCTTTGTCAACCTACTCTGGTTTTAGATTTTGCCTTTGGGCCCGTGATCAGGGAAAACCGATCGTTATTGTTAATCAGGGTGTTACCAGAGCAGACACTTTGGCTGTGATGACCGCTGATATGGAGTGTTCAGAGATTTTACAGGCCTGGTTGTCAGCTCTTGGTTAAAGGCAAAGATGTTTATCAACAATATCCGCTAAAGCAAGAATATGTTCTGGCTCATCGTTAAGGCAAGGTATGTAGTGGAATTGAGCTCCTCCAGCTTTCATGAAGGTTTCTCTAGCTTCCATATTAATTTCTTCAATAGTCTCTAAACAATCAGAAGAGAACCCAGGACACATAATAGCAACGTGCTTAACGTCTTGCGTTGGCAAGCCCTCTAGGGTTTCATCTGTATAAGGTTGCAACCAAGGCTCGCGACCAAAACGAGATTGAAATGTTGTCATTACTGTGGCTGAGTCAAGCCCCATTGCCTCTACGACTAAGCGGGTTGTCTGGTGGCAAAAGCAATGATAGGGATCACCATTTTTGAGGTATCGTTGCGGCGTGCCGTGGTAGGACATAATGAGTTTGTCAGGCTTTCCGTGCGCTTTAAAATGTCGTTCGATGCTACTACATAGTGCATTAATAAATATGGTTGATTGGTGGTAGCCACCAATAAACTGCAACTGAGGTACCCATCGTGTTTTTTTAAATACATCAGCCACTGCATCAAATGTAGAGCCTGTAGTGGCGCCAGAATATTGCGGGTAGAGCGGCAATACAGTGATATTACGAACGTTCATGGCGGTTAGTGTGTCAATTGCTGATTCTATGGATGGATTGCCATAGCGCATACCTAAAACCACGGGTACCTGACCCTGATGTTTTTCTTCTAGTATTTTTCTTACACCCTCTACCTGAGCCTGGCTGTGGACCAGCAAAGGAGACCCTTGATCTGTCCAAACGCTGCGATAGAGTTTTGCTGATCGACTCGGCCTTATCCGCAAAATAACCATGTTTAAAATAAGCCACCAAAGTAGTCTGGGTATCTCAACGACTCTTGGATCGCTTAAAAATTGTTTTAAGTAGCGTCTTAATTCAGGGGTCTGAGGCGCATCTGGGGT
>JAQWYJ010000003.1 GCA_029254005.1 Porticoccaceae bacterium
ATAGAACAATAGAACAATAGAACAATAGAACAATGAAGAATAAAGAATAAAGAATGAAAGGCTGCTAACGCAGCCCTTAAATATTTTATCCTTGCTAATTACCTGGCCTTGTCCAATGCATTAAGCCAAGACCAATCCCCTTGGCCTACAGAGTTCTCAATCTCATCGGCAAGCTCAATTATTTCGTCAAATTCCTGCGGATGATTATTCAACTGAAAGACCTCCAATGCTCCCTGATTAGCCTCTTCTCTGGACATAAATGACGCACCTACGTAAGATTTTGAATAATAACGCCATCTCAACAGCTTGAACGCCTCCTTGTACTTTTTTTCAAGATCAACATTTACGGGGTATGAACGCGCCTCCTTTAGATAACTCTCAGCCATACTGAAAACATTGTCCAAGTATTCCGGATAGTCAACCGCATAGTTGTGGGCCTTGGTAAATCTTTTTACCACTTCATCAAAAGGAACCAATCCGCCAGCCTCGGCATGGACAGTCAGACTTTGTACCGGATGAGTCTCCCCTTCACTATTGGGTTGAAGAACCAAATCACTCAATTCTAAAACTCTGTCGTAATTGGTTATTTCTTCATGCCCCAGATAGTTTCTCAGCGCATTACACTCCCCTGCCGTTCTCATGATCCCTTTGTGCCTCAGACTAGACATTTCATTCAGCGGCCGAGAGGCTAGGTGTCGATCAAGTTCGGCTTGGGAATCAAAATAAAGAGAGGTGTGACAATTCATGCGCCAATGGGATATCTTCGTTCGGTTCTCAAAATCATCCATGTCCGTCTCTTGCTGTTGATATGCTTGCAATAACTCTTGCGATTCTTGATGGAAGGCCGCAAGAACGCTTTTCAACGAGCCATAATCAATAGCTTTGCCACTGAGCTCATCAATAGCCGGGCCTGCACTCATGGGAATTGACTCTTCACTTATAGACGACGAGATTTCATCTGTCACACCCATTGGTAGCGTTGATGGGTTGACATTAACGCTACTCTCGTGACTTTTATTAGTTTTATTACCTCTGTT
Organism: Porticoccaceae bacterium; assembly: GCA_029254005.1. Lineage (GTDB taxonomy): Bacteria > Pseudomonadota > Gammaproteobacteria > Pseudomonadales > Porticoccaceae > HTCC2207. The sequence continues at coordinate 1,038 of JAQWYJ010000003.1, forward strand.
ATTCTGATTGTCAGCATTAACTAAATAGTAAAACACCAAGCTGACCATCATCACCACTGCCAACCCTATCAAGCCGATGTTATTTTTATTGCGTTGTTCTTTCATTGACTTCACTTCATATCACTCACTGAATTACTATAATTATAGTCATCGTACAACGTAATTATCTATTGGATACAGCCAACTCTAAGATTAACCCACTGAGTCTCTGTAACACGACCATAACCAATCGGATTATAGGTATAAGTGCCCATACCATTTTTAAATACCACCACGATTTGGTCACTATCGCCGCCGAATATCTTTATGTCATCAAAGGTTATCTTGCCATTTTTAAATTCTGACAACACAAAATTTTGCCTTGTATTCTTAGCCTGGGTTCTCTTACCGCCAATGATCTGCATATCACAATAGTTATTCACAATATTTTCCTTTTCTTCTAATATATCCTCGACGATATCTTTTAAAAAGCCAAATATTCCTATCTTAGGACCCCTTCCTAGTTTATTGTTTAGCCAAAATTTCATCTCAGCTAAAGTTTGAAGGTACCAGACGACGTCATTAATATTTGGATCAAGGATTTTTTCACCAAGTACGGTAATTTCTTGTATTGTCGGCGGCGGAAAATTATTCAAACTAGCATTGTCCTCGTCAAACTGTCTATTATGGGATGTCAAAATTGTTGCTGGCCATCCAAGAGTTGTAGTGACGAACATCAAGCGATTTTCATTTCCCCAACCATAACCAGTTGTGACAACCTCATTAATAGTACAGCCATTTTCACAACCATTGGGTGCACCGCCACCTCTTGCTGAGGCATGTTCTGCGGTTAAACTTGACAAGATGATTACTGGGGAAAAGATCAATATGCGTAAATAATTTCTAGTATAAAAATCCATTTTATACACTCCTCTCTATCCATGAGTTAAGCAGAGTAACAAAATATATCGCATCAATTTAATCGCGTCATCACTACCCTGTCCGGTATTACAATCCATGTAACACTGAACCAAGGCTACTACGATTTAATGCGGGAGATAACTGTCTACTGGGATAGTAACCAAATTTATATTAGCAACATTTTCCTTATACCCAGTAACTCTGATCCTCTCCCCATGGGTAATGTTGACATCCACAGATTGGTAGAAGCAAGCGAGCAGATAAACTGCCGTCACTATGGGCACAGCTGATATGCTTCCACCGTGCGATTATGTTATTCAACACCTCCCTAACGATACGACCCCGCGGTGCGACCTGTCCACTGCTTAAAACCTCGGTAGAATGACCGCGCCTCGGCATAACCCAATTGATAGGCTATGGATTCCAGCGATAAATCGGTATTTTGCAAATAGTAAAGTGCCAACTCAACACGCAACTCGTTGAGCAGGTCTTTATAGCTGGTGCCCTCTTCATCCAGCTTGCGCTGCAATGTGCGACTGCTCATACCCAACATCTCGGCGATTATTTCACTGGACGGCGCCTGCTGCTTCAACACCAAGCGCAACAAATTTTTCACCTTCTGCGCCACAAGGTGCGAGTGATCCAAATTCGCAAGAATGGTTGTTGCATGATCCAGTAACGTCTGCAGAAGCTGTTCGTTAGCTTGAGGAAATAGTTCATCAAGAGTACTTTCTAAAAAACGAAAACCACTAGCAGGCTGATCAAACAACACCTCACAATCAAATACATCAGTGTATTCCTTTACTAGCGCGGTATCAGAAGGACCTGAATGCTCAAACCATACGCTGTGCCAACCTTTAAAGTTGAGAAATCGTTGGGCGAATAAGCACCAAGAGGCCAACACATTTTCGACCTCATGTTGGCGCACAAGTGCGTTTTTAAAATGGCAGCTCCAACGCTGTAAAACCATGCCATTGCTGACCTCTACAGAGGTAACTCCCATGTCACCGACAATCTTTTCGTACATGGGTATTTTTGCTTGAATCATCCTTAGTGAAGAGCAATTCATTGAAATATAGCCCAATACACTATACGAGGCTGGCTCTACAAACTGTGCTGAACGAAGTCCAAAACAAGGATCGCCACTAGCCTCTATTAATAAGGCTAAAAGGTTCTCCATCGCCTGACTAGAAATATGTTTATTAATATCCGTGAGTACTTTTCGGTCTATTCCTACCTGTGTTAGCAATGGTTCATAATCAACATCTAGGGCTTCGGCAGCTCGCAAATATTGCGTTACTGCTGGCACCGATGCAAGACCGCTATTAGAAGGTGTGTTCATGTATTTATACCAAGCACTATCGCTGACCGAAATAGTGACCATAGTGTCAGAAATTGACAGCGACTAATCTTCAACCAAGGGTTAATATAACCCCAAGTATACCCTACATTTCAATGTTTTCACTGCTACAGCGATATACTGGTGTTCATAAAATTACTAATTAAATAAGAATATAATAGGACAACTACAATGCGATTATGGAACGGCTGGGGAAACGAAGACAGCGAATTGACCATGCAGTTAAACAGCAGCTTACGTTTACTTCTGCAAGCATTGGTGGGCCCCGGAACAGTACTTCCACAAGCAACTCTAAAAGATGTGATTGCTAAGGTTCCAGCTTCTCGGTTAGAAGCCCATCCATTAATCAACACCGATCCAGAAGTGCGAGTACGGCATGCGCGGGGACAAAGTCTGCCCGATTGGTTGGATATGCACAGCGGCAAAGTAAACACCTTTCCAGATGGTGTTGCATTTCCACAGACATCTGGCGAGGTGCGCGAGCTTCTTGCCCATGCAAATGAATACGGCATTGTAGTAATACCCTACGGCGGCGGTACATCGGTGGTGGGGCATATCAATCCAGAGCAGAGTGAAAAACCGGTGTTAACCATCGATATGGGTAAAATGAACCGTCTTCTGCATCTTGATCCTGAGAGTCAACTAGCTACCTTTGGTGCTGGTACTCCAGGTCCTTTGGTTGAGCAAGCACTAAAGGAGCGGGGCTATACCCTTGGTCATTTTCCACAATCGTGGGAACTCTCTACCGTGGGTGGCTGGGTAGCTAGTCGATCGAGCGGTCAGCAGTCACTACATTATGGGCGGATTGAAAACATGTTTGCCGGTGGTAGTATTGAAACCATGACCGGTACGCTAGCTATACCTACAATTCCTGCTTCATCTGCAGGCCCAGACATTCGCCAAATGATACTGGGTTCTGAGGGCCGTATGGGCATTATTACCGATGTCATCCTGCGCGTTACGCCACTTCCGGAAAAAGAGGCGTTTCAGGTGATGTTTTTCCCCTCATGGGAGGTCGGAATTGATGCCGCTCGGGCGCTAATTCAACAACGAGTTGCGCTGTCTATGGTACGTCTGAGTAACCCGTTGGAAACCACTAGTCTACTGTACATGGGTGCCGGTGAGGATAGCAGCGGTGTTGTTGCCCTTGAGCAAGCGTTAGCGGAAAAAGGCATAGGTGCAGGCAAGGTAATGATGACCTTTGGGGTCACCGGTTCTGAACGTCACTGTGCCGCTGCACATAAAATGGCCCTAGATTACTGCGCAGCACACGGCGGCGTCGCCGACCAATCGGGTTTGGGAGATAACTGGGCTCATGGGCGCTTCCGAGCGCCGTATCTGCGTGACCCCTTAGGTGCTGAAGGCTATGCCGCAGATACTATGGAAACCGCTGTAGATTGGTCTAAGGTTCCCGAGGCGGCAGAAAACATAGAGCAAGCTATACGCATCGCACTGGCAGATGAAAACGAGCAAGTTCACGTCTACACTCATCTATCACACGTTTATGGCCAGGGATCAAGCATATACACTACCTATTTATTTAGGCTTGGTGATAGCTATGAAACAGGTATGCAGCGCTGGCAAAAACTAAAAAAAGCTGGAGCAGAACAAATAGTTACCCACGGCGGCACAATCAGTCACCAACATGGTGTTGGCAGAGATCACAAAGACTACCTGGCTGCAGAAAAAGGCGATTTAGGTATGGCTGCGATTAACAGTCTTTGTTTGCTGTTTGACCCAAAAGGTCAGATGAATCCAGGAAAACTACTGCCAACACGAGGCCATTAACCCATGACCAATGGATTTACAAATCGCCAAGAGATGCTTTCAAAAATGCGGGCCGGAGAACATCTAGACTGGGACATTATCGTGGTGGGCGGAGGTATCACCGGAGCCGGAGTGCTTCGTGAAGCCCGCCGTAGGGGCTACAGAGCCCTGCTGTTAGAGCAACAAGATTTTTCTTGGGGAACCTCTAGCAGATCCTCAAAAATGGTTCACGGTGGCCTTCGCTATCTGGCCGCTGGCGACCTTAAACTAACCAAAGAATCTGTAGAAGAGCGAGAGCGTCTACTTACAGAAGCACCGGGGCTGGTAGACAGAATTGCCTTTTACTTTACCTTTCGAAAAGGCCTGTTTCCAGGGCGACTTGCGATGAGTTTTATTTTGGCAATCTATGATTTTCTTGCCGGGATCAAAGATCATCGATACTGCAAAAACAACGAACTTTTAGCGCAATTTCCTGGACTAGATACAACCCAACTCAAAGGAGCTAGCTACTATACAGACGCCATGGTAGATGATTCGCGCTTGGTCATGCGGGTCATTCAAGACAGCGTTGAAAACGGCGCCTATGCTCTAAATTACACTAAGGTTAAAAACCTAGTATTAAAAAATGGGCAAACCGCTGGAGTCACCATTGAAGAGTCTGATACAGGTAACACTATCGACCTTAGTGCAGCTGCTGTAATCAATGCTACAGGTGCCTGGGCTGACCAGTTACGCAATGAATTTACCGACGAAAAACGCATAAGGCCACTGCGTGGCAGTCACTTGATTTTTGCACAATCGTTATACCCTGTAACCAACGTAATGACTTTTTTACACCAGGATGATAAACGCGGCGTCTATGTTTACCCATGGGAAGGCACCACCGTGCTGGGAACCACCGACTTAGACCATAAAGAAGATTTAGATATCGAAGCAAGCATTTCAGACCAAGAAATTGACTACTTGCTTAACGGCTTTAATCGGCAATTTCCCAATAATCAGCTAAGTCGAACTGATATTTTGTCCTCTTGGGCCGGAGTTCGTCCAGTAATTGGTGCCGAGCAAGGGAAAGATCCCTCTAAAGAGCGACGAGATCATGCCGTTTGGTCTGACCATGGCCTAATAACCGTTAGCGGTGGAAAACTTACCACCTTTAGGCTAATAGCTCTTGATGCCTTAGCCGCCGCCGCAAAGCAACTGCCTCCACCCACTGTGGTAACTGACCACCGTATGTTTGTTCGCCCAGAGTTTACCGCAGAACACCTAATACCAACGAATCCCCTATGGGCACAACGTTTAATGGGCCGCTACGGAGCAAAAGCACAACAGCTACTTGAGCAAAGCTCTTTACAGGAACAACTGAGTTTAGGTGACACCCAATTTAGCCTGGCAGAATGCCGCTGGTCAGCAAAATATGAAGGGGTTGTGCATCTAGACGATTTACTCCTGAGACGAACAAGATTGGGAATGTGTCTAGCCAAAGGTGGCGAGGAGATCATGCCAGCACTAAAAAATATATTTCAACAAGAACAGCAATGGAATGAAGATAGATGGAACAGTGAATACAAACGCTATCAAACCATCTGGCAGCGTTATTATAGTCTGCCAAACAGTCTATGAGGTGATGTTATATGGACAGTGGAAAGTACTTTCTAAGCATCGATAACGGCACTCAAAGTGTCCGAGCGATTGTTTTCGATGCCCAAGGTCAATTAGTCGCCAAAAGCAAAACTACCATAGAGCCCTATTTCTCAGAGCAACCCGGTTGGGCAGAGCAACATGCCGACTATTTTTGGACTGCACTGTGCAAAGCATGCCAAGCACTTTGGCCATTATTGCCAATATCCAAAGAATCTATTGCCGCAGTGTCAGTCACTACCCAACGAGCCACCGTGGTACCTGTGGGCCCTAATGGTGAGCCACTCCGACCAGCTATTAGTTGGCTTGACCAACGACAGGTAGACACCAAGCCTTCCCTAGGCGTTGTGGAGTCTGTGCTGATGTCTCTGGTAAGAGCCAAACCATTGGTAGACCACATGCACCAACAGGCAGAGGCCAACTGGATAGAACAGAATGAGCCGCAGTTGTGGCAACAGGTGAGCAAATTTTTACTGCTGTCTGGCTACCACAACTTTAAACTCACCGGTGAATACAAAGACGCCATCGCCAGCACCGTGGGCTTTGTGCCCTTCGACTACAAAAGCCAACAGTGGGCAGACAGCAACGACTGGAAATGGCGCGCCATGCCCATCACCCCCAATATGTTACCCACGGTGTTACCCGCAGGGGCGACACTGGGAACTATCACCGCACAGGCGGCGCAACAAACCGGCATTCCAGAAGGGTTGCCTCTAATTGCTAGCGGCTCAGACAAGGCCTGTGAAGTGCTAGGCACTGGATGCTTAGATAGTCACACCGGCAGCCTTAGTTATGGCAGTTTGGCGACACTCAACATTGTGTCTGACAAATACCTTGAAGCTATTCCCTTTTACCCCGCCTATCCGGGTGTGATACCCAATACCTTCAATGTTGAAATGATGGTACAGCGCGGCTATTGGATGGTTAGTTGGTTCAAAAAAGAGTTTGGCCTCAAAGAGGAGCAACTGGCCGCCGACCAACAGGTGGCACCAGAAACCCTACTCGATGACTTATTGAAAAGTGTGCCTACCGGCTCTGACGGTCTGATGCTGCAACCCTACTGGTCACCCTCCAACGGCGATGGCCCAGAAACCCGGGGGGCAATTATTGGCTTTACCGAGGCCCATACCAGAGCCCACTTATATCGCGCTATGATCGAGGGCCTCACCTATGCCCTGAGAGAGAGCAAAGAGCATCTGGAAAAACGCAGCGGCAAAACTATCAACCGTTTGGTTGTCTCAGGTGGTGGATCGCAAAGTGATCAGGTGATGCAAATTACCGCCGATATTTTTGGCATGCCAGTGTATAGACCCCACACCTTTGAAACCTCATCTCTGGGGGCCGCCATTGCCAGCGCTGTGGGCGTGGGTATACACCCAGATTTTAATACCGCGGTCACTCACATGACCCATCAGGGTGACTGCTTTACCCCCACCGCCGAGCATCAGGCAACCTATGACAAACTCTACAATGAGGTTTATAAGAAAATGTACGCGCAATTAAAGCCCAGTTATGAGGCTATTCGAAAAATACAGCGCGTTGCCATCTAGAGTACTTTTGATCTAGAGTACTTTTGTCGTCATGGCGATGCCACTTATTGAAAATCTTTCCAAGAAAAAAAGGTGTCATCTGAGGAAAATACCAGTGTCAGACCTAACACAAAAAAGCCACCTACAATGGATAACACCAGAGGCATGTCGTAGTGCCAACAGAGAAACGCTGCAAGCCCCGCGCCAATGCAAAAAGCGACCAAGAATTGAATAAGCAAGCCAAAAACCTCTGCGAGTAACGTTGAAATAAAGCGTAACATGTCGATCTCCCTATCAATGATGCTCAATAATTTTAATTATTGTTCTATTTATTGTTCTATTTATTGTTCTATTTATAGTAGATTATTTTATAGATACGCATTAGCGGTACTAATTATTGCATTTATAACATCTTAGATTTTTACGTTGAGCAAGATCAGCTATTGAGTCATGTCGGTGGCCAATCTTGAGTTAGGCGAAACGCTGGCAGCGAATTTTTTTAATCTAAGGGGTTGTTTTATCGATTTTTTAACCGGAGACAGCCATTAGCTTTATTGACTTCTGTTCTTGGCTTTGTATTATGGCTTTTGATGTCAACATTACTTCAGTAATTGTAATAAATAGAAATTACTCTTGTTTTGTGAGTCATATTTACCTGACAATTGCCAATTAAATACTATCTGCGAAAAAACAGCCTAATCAGGCATCAATTGGCGGTTTGAAATTCGGAATTAGCACTTTGTACGCTCGCTGATGCGCCTCTGCTTTATAGAGAGTCAGATGGGTTAACCCTTCTTTCTCTCTTAGATCTCGTACTATCGAACCCAGTCGATGATAGTCTTCATCTTCCATATTCAATCCCGCTGCAACAGAGTGAAGAATCAAATTGCGATTATAATGGTAGATACCTGGTGGGCGGGTGGTGTCAATAACGCGCGATTCACGTTCATAGTCCCAGTCGACTGACTTGGAAAGAAGTGCCTTTTGGCTCGTCTCTAGATCACTATCACTCCCCTAAAGAACAATAGGCCTTTCGGAACAATAGTCTACCGGAAGTGGATAAAGGCAGTCTGTCCAATATTTAGTGATATCTATTTCATTGTGTATATCAACTGCACTAAATGCACCATTAGTTGGAATTTGAAATCCCACTATAAACCCCTTATGTGAGTCTGCGTAGTGAGACCACATAAGAAGGTTGTCAGGTGTTGATGTGAGACACACCATGCCGAAATTGCTTACCACATTGGTGTTAATAGCCCCACTTTCCACATTAATCTTCATTATAGCGGCGTATTTTCGTTTATTTTGAATTGTTTGAGCGGATGATTCGCCAAGCTTTTTCAAATGCTTACGGATCGTCTTAAATTTCGTTTTTGCGATGTCTTCGAAATTCGCCACATATGGCGGTCTACTATCAAAAGGATCATTGAATGTTTCAGGATTGGTAAATTTTATGGTGCCTTCGGTCAAAATCTTCAGTGAATTTTCATTAAAAGGAAGATACTTATAACGATAGATAAACTTCTGGTGCTTCATACTAACCATCCTTGTATTAATTCATCTTCCAAACAAATCCTAAGGCATCCAGTCGCTGAATCCGTTCTGGTGTTAAATGGTCTTTCTTCCTTCTTTGCCTGCCGACCCAGCTCCCTAGCCCAAAGCCAGAGTCAGCTTTGTATGATAGAGGAGCACGGCAATGGTTATTTGCATCCTTGTAGCTGGTAAGCTCTCTAAACCATGCCGAGAATCATCTGTTATTATTACCATAGGCGCAGGCGCTTGCTCCAACGCTTCAATCTGTCGTGTCGAAAGGCCATAAGAGCGCCGTAAAGTGCAAAATATACCAGCGGTTCGCTGATGTCTGATTTAACTGACCAGTAGAAGTGAACCACACCGAGCAGAGCGACAAGATAGGTGAAATTGTGCAATGTTTGCCAGTTTTTCTTCATTTTTCGGCGTATTTTTGCACTGGAGGTCAGTGCCAGTGATAACAGCAGCACAAAGGCTCCCATGCCCACGGTAATATAGGGACGCTGAAAAATCTCACCGATAAATAACGTCAGGTCAAACTGCACTTCAAAAAATAAAAAATTGAGTACGTGGCACAGTGCATAGACGAAGGCATAGAGCCCAATCATACGCCGAAAGTGAATTAAGAACCCCAGTTTAAAGGTTTTTGCCAGCGGCGATATAAGTAGGCTAATTAACAGACAGTTAATGGCACCCATACCGGTGAAATGGATCACCGCATCCACCGGGTCTGCCCCGAGACGATCAGCGAAGGCATCAATATAGAGGTTAACTAGGGGATAGAGCATCACCAGATGCAGCAGGGACTTGAATAGGGGAATTCTGTCAGTGGGTATGCTCAGGGCCATGGCGTAGATCAGTAATATTTGCGCAGGTTCATGCCGCTGTAGAGACTGGCGACTTGCTCACCGTATCCATTGAACGGCTGCGTATCAATACGATTTTGATCAAAAATACCGCCAGTGGTAATGCGCCGTTCGCTGGCTTGACTCCAACGCGGGTGGTCAACCTTTGGGTTAACGTTGGCATAAAAGCCGTACTCGTTGGCGGCTAAAATATTCCAAGTGGTGGGCGGTTGTTTTTCGACAAACTTAATGCCCACTACTGATTTAATGCTTTTAAACCCGTATTTCCATGGCACTACTAGACGAATAGGCGCGCCATTTTGTGGTGGCAGAGTTTTCCCATAGAGGCCAACACTCATTAATGCTAGTGGATTCATAGCTTCATCTATTCGAAGGCCTTCAAGGTAAGGATAATTAATACCACCACCCAGCCGACGATTGCGCTGACCAATCATTTGCTCTGGATCATAAAGAGTTTCAAATGCCAGATAGTTAGCTTTTGAGGTGGGCTTGGCTTTTTTCACTAGATCGGCTAGTGAGAATCCTATCCAGGGGACTACCATTGACCAGGCTTCAACACAGCGAAGCCGGTAGATGCGCTCCTCTAGATCAAAAGATGAATAGAGGTCGTCGTAGTCTAGAATAAGGGGTTTTTCAACTTCACCTGAAATTGCTAATTTCCAGGGGTCTACTTTGAAACCCTGACTCAATTCAGCCGGTTGGTTCTTCTGTGCGCCAAATTCATAAAAATTGTTGTGACTAATAATTTTTGACTCTGGAGTAAGCTCTTCCAGGGCTTGACCCTCCGGCTTATAGGTCAGGTCATCTCGCTGAAATACTGATGGTCGTTCTTCGTCCCTAGAAAAAAGATCAAACACACCTGCATTGGCACCACCACCAAGGAGGGTTCCGACACCTAGAAACCCCATGTTTTTTAGCATCTCGCGCCGACCATAATAAATCTTTTCATCGGTAATTTGATGCTCTTTGGTAGCGTTTTTGTGTGTTGATTTGATCAGCATACTATTTCCTCTTCATGTCACTGCCTTTATACGCTGCGGCAGACTCTAAATGATCACCGTTACACCATCAATAACAACCTAAACTAATAGTCCGTGCTTTTGGCAATGAATATATGTCTGATTTAGGGCACTATCTACCTTAGCAATCATTTCGTCAATTTGTACTTCGGTAATAATCAATGGCGGGCAAAATCCTAAACTTGATCCGGCAACTGCTCTTATTAGCAGACCATTGTCTTGGGCCATTTTCTGCGCATAGCCACCCACAGCACCGCCCACAAAGGGTGTGCCCTGTTCTTTATTAGCGACAAGTTCTATAGCTCCCAAAAGACCACTGCCACGAACTTCTCCTACAAGAGGGTGATCACTAAATTCTGCCAATCGCTTTTGTAAATAGGCACCGGTAATAGCAGCGTTTTGAAAAATATCATCGCGCTGATAAATCTCCAATACTTTTAACGCTACAGCACAGGCCACTGGGTGCCCAGAATAGGTGTAACCATGACCAAAAGCTCCTGCTGTTGCTGTCTGTTCGATCATTGCATCATACACATCTCGACGAATGGCAGATGCGCTAATAGGCATATAAGCGGAAGATAGTTGCTTGGCAAAGGTCATCATGTCTGGTGATTCAATACCCATAGTATTGCAACCAAAGTCAGTACCGGTACGACCAAACCCAGTAATCACCTCGTCGGCCCAAAACATGATGTCATAGCGATTGAGTACCGCCTGAACCTTTTGGTAGTAGCCATCGGGGGGCACAATTACGCCGCTAGCTCCGGTAATTGGCTCGGCAATAAAAGCTGCGATAGTATCTGGCCCCTCGGCCACAATCATTGCTTCTAAATTGCCCACAATGCGATCGACAAATTCGTCTTCTGTTTCCTCGCCCTGTTTACCGCGATAGTAGTGCGGATGATCAGTGCGAAGAATGCCTAGGGCATCTACTGGTAGGTCAAAATGGTTTTGAGTCACCGGCAAACCTGTTAATGATGCCGCAGCCACAGTCACACCGTGATAGGAACGCTCGCGGGCAATGATCTTACGACGCTCGGGTTTGCCTATGGCTTCATGATAATAGCGTAATAATTTAATATGGGTATCATTGGCATCACTACCGGAATTACCAAAGGAGATCACTGCGTCTTTCATGGGGATCATTTCGGCAAGCTTATCGGCTAAGTCAATAGCCACCTGATGCGTTTTGCCGCCAAACATATGGTTAAAGGTAAGCTTGTTCATCTGTTCTGTGGCTGTGGCAATAACTTCTTGGTTGCCATAACCTAAAGCCGTGCACCATAGACCAGCTAGTCCCTCAAGATACTTGTTGCCTTTGTTGTCCCAGACGTAACAGCCTTCACCACGTTCCACAGTAACCTGTTCAATGGCCTTGAAATTAGTAGTTGGATAAATGAGATGTGTCATGACTATTTCCCGTTATTGTTATTATTATTGGTCAATACCACCAATACACATATATTTAATATCTAGGTAGTCGTCCATGCCGTACTTGGATCCCTCACGGCCACTACCGGACTCTTTAACACCACCAAAGGGCGCCATTTCATTGGAGATAATGCCTTC
>JAQWYJ010000093.1 GCA_029254005.1 Porticoccaceae bacterium
AATTTAACCGTTTTCGCCCCGCATACAGAATCCTTCAAGGCGGAGACCGCGTTGAGTGAGGCCTTTGGTGATATTGGTTATGATGTTGATGAAATTCAGCTTATCGCGCAAAATTTGAGCCCACTCAGTAGCGAAGACGTACACTTGTTTAAACCTTTTATTGGTATGTTGGATGATTTGGACGATGTTCAAAATATCTATCATAATGTAAACTTGGGGTAACTTCTGCGTCATTGCACTGTCAGACACAAGGTTACTGAAAATTGTTTAAACAGTTTTACAAAGATGTGTAAACCTATGAATCCAAAAATCTGTATTGCTGTGCTGTTTTCGGTGTCACTTGTCGCCTGCGGTGGTGGGTCGAGCTCTTCTAGTTTGCCAGCACCGGCACCGGCTCCAGTGGACCCTGATCCAGTGGGTGAAATTATTCAGGTGGAATCCAGCGTCAATGGGGGTCAGTCCACTGAGTTGGTTTTGTTTGCTCCTGACAATATCCTTTCATCCATCAAATGGCAGCAAACTGCAGGCGCGGAGGTAGAGTTTTACGCAGATAACAGTAAGGTGATTGGCTTTACACCCTCTGAAGTGGGTGATTACGCCTTTGAAGTGACGTTTAATGCCAATGGCAGTAGTCAGCTTCTCACTCATTCATTCACTGTCAATGATGCACCCTCGGAGCTGTCTGTTCGATTGGGGCATGCGGTGATTGAGGGTAATGCGGTGTCGCTGACGGGATACGCGACCAGTGACACAGGCTCTACACCAACCGATAAAAGCTCGTGGACATGGTCACAGACTGATGGTCCAAGCGTCTCGTTTACAGAATCGGACACCGATGGAGACGTCGCCGTGTTTTTCGATGCACCGGCTGTGGCTCGAGACACGATTTTGACATTCGAGCTATCCGGGGTCGTAGATGAGCAAACCTATACTGATGAGATCAGTATCCTAGTAGAAAATAGCTCAATTGCTGTGGAGCCTGACAATGTTCCGTTTAGCAGCCGAGTAGCAGAAGTGTTTTTATACAATCCAGATTCCCCCGCTGGCCAAACATTGATTGACTGCGTCTACTCAAACGAAACGCGCTATGATCAGTGTACTTTTGGTGATACACCGCTGATTGCGCAATTGACAACAACGCCCACCATTGACGACATAATGGATAGGGTAGTGGTCTCCCACAAGTGGATGGGCGATCAATTTCGAAAGTACCTAGAAACTTACGATCAATTTGATGACTTTAAGAATCTTCTTCGCGCCACTACGGCAATCGTTATTTCATACGATGTCAGACCCGCCTTTTACAGTCCTACCATTGCGGCTATTTACATTGATCCCAGCTATCTGTGGGAGACACCGGCGCAGCGAGATACCATCAATCAGGCACCAGATTATCGGTCCAATTTCGGTGAGGAGTTGCAGTTTGAGATGCCTTGGCGGTACGTCAAGGACAACGACTATGCCTACTACTCTTATCCGATTCGTTATCGGTTGTCGAGAACCCTTGAGGACCTGCATTATGCACTTGCCAGTCTTTTATATCATGAATTGGCCCATGCGAACGATTATTTTCCCAGTACAAATTGGCTGACCTATTCAACCAATACTACGGTTTATGACGCTGTGGTTGAAGTCTACAATGCCAACGAAATTATTTCTGACTTTCTGCAGGACAATTATCCGCTCGACCCTTTGTACGCCTCTGGTGAACAAAATGAACTCACTAAACTAGCGCAGGTACGGTTTCGCAACCCAGACTTGGTTACCGATGAGCAGATTGCATACACCAGGGAGGATGTTGCCAATATGTTCAAGACCGAGGGCGCGCCTCAGTTTTACAGTTACAGTTCCACCAGAGAGGATCTGGCGATATTATTTGACGGTTTCATGATGCATGCTCGTTATGGTGTCAGTCGCGACGTCGCCGTGAGTGATCAAGCCTATAGTGATATTGTCTGGGGACAGCGCGATCGTATGGGTGAGGAGTGGATCAAACCGAGAATGTCTTTTGTCACCAACAGAATCTTGCCAGAGTATAGTGAAGCCGATTCTGTGATCCAAAACCTTTCGCCGCCGCTGGCGCTAAACACCGACAAAACATGGCGTAATTCTGTGGTTATAGAGGACACTCAGCGTCCCGAGGCTACAGCTAAATCTTCGCCGGCGACCTGGCGTGATCCTCGTCTCATACCTCAACATGGGGTACACCATCATGGGGTACACGATCATGGCAGGGTTCTTCCGCAGGGTCTCAATGACGATTAGTTTTTCACTGTGAAAAGTGATAATTTAATATTAGTTTTATAGGGGTAATCATGAATAAAACCGCAACAAAAATAGTAGCTGCAGTGCCGGGGTTGCCCTTGCTTGCTAATGCAGTGATGTTTGTCTTTGCTCCTCAACAGGTGACCTCGGATCTGGGTATGCCATTGTTAGAGGGCCTTGGTCGAAGTACCCAGTTGGGAGATCTCGGTGCATTTTTTACATTTTCTGCATTGCTCATATTTTATGGTGTGTATAAGTCTGAAGGCAAACTCCTGAGAATAGTTGCTCTTCTACTTGGCTTGACAGCATTGTTCCGACTCATAGCGTGGGCGGTAAATGGCGCTGAATTAGCCACTATGCTAATTTTAGCTGAGACTATTTTGGTGGTCTGGCTCGTGGTGGCAGCTAACTTTATCGATAGATTATGGGTGTCACAGGGAGAGTCTCAATGAAAATAATTCGATGGATTCTCGGTCGAGTCATTTTGGTAGCCGATGCAGTGACCGCGCCAACAGCGGTAAAACGCAGTGAGGCGGAGCAAAAAAAGATAGACCAGTTGACCCAACCGATGTCCCTGTACCAATTTCAGGCCTGTCCATTTTGTGTCAAAGTCCGACGCGAACTGAAACGCAATGGGTTAAAGATTGAACTGCGTGATGCCAAGAATAATCAAGCTGTCAAGGCCGAATTGATGCGCGAGGGCGGGCTGCACAAGGTGCCTTGTCTGCGTACAGATAATCCGGATGGCAGCAGCACTTGGCTGTATGAATCCAATGACATTATTGTCCATCTCAATGAACGATTAGGTTTATCTGCCTGAGACCTCTGTTTTTTGCACAACGCTGATTTGGGTTGACTAAAACGCCGGTGGGAATCCTCGCACCGGCGCTGCCGAGTTGGTTATCAAGTTGGTTACTGATAATGCTTATTGAGTGGGTAGTAGGGATCGCATGGCATCTAGGTAGTCAATCCATGCCTCCCGTCCGACGTCGGTTAAATGAACCAATGTTTGTGGCTTTTTCCCGGCGAAACCCTTTTCTTGGGTCACGTATCCAGCGGACTCCAATTTACTCAAATGGGTGGAGAGGTTACCATTGCTGGTGCCAGTTTTACTTAATAGTTCAGGAAAACTCGCTGGGTTAACCGCTGACAAATAGGCCATTATTCCCAGTCTCAGCCGCCCGTGAATTACCTCATCAATAGCGTCTATATCGATATTGGATGATTTATTTGGCATTTTCGAGTCCCATGGTTTTCAGTGACGGAAGCACGACGGTAAAAACGGTGGTGATACCAGCAAAGAGATAGAGTTCAACGTGCCCATGGAGCGCCATACTCATGGCACAGGCGACAAAGGACGCTATACCGGGGTAGATTAACCATTTGTTATGGCTCATTTTTGCTGTGTGGGCGTAAGCGAGCCCTTGACCACCAAAACCCATGGCCACAATAAAGTCAAAAAGTTGCGGTGTGCCACTGCCAAAAATCATACTCATGACAATTCCAACCCAGACCGTACCGAGCATGACGCTGAATAACTGCCAGACGCTCTGCTCAACTTTGTTTGCCGTGGAGGTGTTTGCTGGCTTAGATTTTACTTTGCTGCCAAGGATGGCACTGCCAATGCTGCCAACAACAGCGAAACCAATCCACAGCTTC
This sequence comes from Porticoccaceae bacterium, assembly GCA_029254005.1. Classification (GTDB taxonomy): domain Bacteria; phylum Pseudomonadota; class Gammaproteobacteria; order Pseudomonadales; family Porticoccaceae; genus HTCC2207. Next base: position 3,925 of record JAQWYJ010000093.1, read on the forward strand.
CATAGATTGTCCAATGGCAGGTTAAAAGTACCGGAAACGATGGCCCAGTGGCTGGTGAGTGTTGCTGACAGAAGAACACCCCACATGAGGCCGAAAGGGCCGCCCACCAGCGGTGCTTCTTGACCAGATTTTGCCAAGTCAGTTGCGTAGTTCAAGTCGTTGATTAATTGTTCGTTGCTCATAAATAAAGTCCTTAGTTAATTAATAAGACTAGTTTGTATTACAAACTAGTTTATGTCAAATATAATTGGAACTTTTTTTATTTTGAAGAAAATAGTCAGTTAGCGCTTGGTGAGTAAATAAGCCGCGTAGGCGCCGCCTAGACCACAGACCGCGATCAACAAATAATAGATCTGATAGCCCAAAGTGCCGGGATAGGCCTCAAGCAATGGGGCGCTAATTAGCGGTAGATACATTTCAGGAAAGTAACCCACCATGGATATTACGCCAATGGCTAAACCCTTAATCCGGTTGGGTACATCACAGCCGCCCAGTGTGGCCCAGTAC
>JAQWYJ010000095.1 GCA_029254005.1 Porticoccaceae bacterium
CTTCCAGGTGGGCGCCAATGCCGGCCAAAATTTGAATGTTGATTTTGGCGATCTCAATCTTAATACACCCGACTTGTTGGTCAATGGCGTTTCTGACGTTCAGCAAATCGGTACTGATATTACTGGAGAGGCCAACAATGATCAGTTTGGAGAGTCAGTAACTCTCTCTGGTGATGGATTGACCATGGCCGTAGGCGGACCAAAAAATGATGGTAATAGTCTCAATAGCGGCCATGTTCGTGTCTATCGAAATGTCAATGACAGCTGGGTATTTGATTTTGAGATTGACGGCGTGGCGAGCAATGATAGTTCAGGTAGCGCCATATCACTTTCCTACGATGGCACCACGCTAGCCATCGGGGCGCCAAATAATGATATTGGCCCCGGAAGCAATTCAGGCCACGTGCGTGTTTACAGAGACAATGGAGCTACCTGGCAGCAGGTGGGGTCGGCTATTTTGGGTGAAGCTTCAGATGATCACTCTGGAAGCTCAGTGAGTTTATCTGCCGATGGAAATACCATTGCTATTGGTGCGCCAGACAACGATGCCAATGGCAGCAATTCTGGGCATGTTCGAGTATTTGAGAATATCTCGGGAACCTGGACTCAGGTGGGCACAGATATTGATGGCGAAGCGACAGGTGATTTATCGGGCAGTTATGTGGCCATGTCATCGGATGCCAGTATTGTGGCTGTGGGTGCTCACGCCAACGATAGCAATGGAAACAATTCGGGTCATGTGCGAATCTATCAAAATAGCGGGGGCACTTGGACCTCTATCGGTGAAATTACCGGTGTGGCTGCTGAGGACTTAGCCGGTGCTATTTCTCTTTCCAGCGATGGCCGAACCATCGCGTTGGGGGCCAGAGAGAACGATGATGGTCCTGGTGATGATTCTGGCCATGTACGCATACTTAACTACGACGGTAGCTCGTGGAATCAGGTGGGTGATGCTATTCTCGGATCGGCTGCTAGTGATCATTCGGGCTATTCAGTTGCCCTATCTGGTGATGGAAAGACCGTTGCTATCGGTGCTAAGGATCATGATGATGGGGGTAATGGCAATGCCGGTCAGGTTCGGGTTTATCATAACGAAAATGGTATCTGGACACTGGTGACAACTCATACAGGAAGCGCTGTATCAGACGAATTTGGCGTTTCTGTGGCGCTTTCAGATGATGGACGAACCCTTGCCGCGGGGGCTTGGCAAACGCCAAGTGACGAAGGCTATGTTCGAGCATTTCAACTGGCGCCAGATCTTTCCACGTTAAAAACCACAGGTATGGGCACCGGCAACGACATCAACACCACTATCGAACGGCTCGACCAGCTGATTACCAATGTTGCCACTCAGCGAGCGACCTTTGGCTCCCAATTAAACCGTCTCAGTTACGCGGTGGACAACCTAGCCTCCAGTGCTCTTGCTACCGATGCTGCCCGTGGTCGCATTGAGGACGCCAATTATGCCACAGAAGCCACCGCCTTGGCGCGATCACAGATTATTGCTCAAGCGGGCACGGCCATGCTTGCTCAGGCAAATTTACGGGCACAAAGCGTACTGGACCTTCTGCAGTAACTTACCACTGCGCAGTTTTGGTCGATTGGTTATACCTCTGAGGGATGGTCCCTTTCCTGTTTTTCCATTATCATTCTAGGCATTGGCATACTGCCACCCAAATAAGATGACCTAAAAAGGATTACCATGAAAACCTCCTATTTTATTCTCGCTTTACTACTCAGTATTGCGGTATGTCGATCCATTGCCGACGAAGGTATGTGGCAGCCCTATCAGTTGCCCGCAATGGCCAAAGAGCTTGTCGCCAAGGGCCTAGAAATTGATGCTAAATCTATTTCCACCTTGACCGAATTCCCCATGAACGCGGTGATCAGCTTGGGCGGTTGCACAGCTTCATTTGTCTCATCCAAGGGATTGGTAGTGACTAATCATCACTGCGCCTATGGCTCAATTTTACATAACTCAACCCCCGAAAATAATCTTTTAGAGGAAGGTTTTTTGGCCAACGACTTTGATCAAGAACTGCCTGCGTCACCGGGTTCACGGGTCTATGTTACCGAGCAGGTCACTGAGGTCACAGAGCAAGTAACGTCTGGACTTGAAAAACAGACAGGCAACGCGTTCTATCAAGGGATCGAGCAACGTGAAAAGGCTTTAATTGCAGACTGTGAAAAGACCGCGGGATATCGCTGTCAGGTGTATAGTTTTCATGGTGGTCTAGAGTATTATTTGATTAAACAGTTGGAAATTCGCGATGTCCGCCTGGTCTACAACCCAGCCGGTAGCATTGGTAAATATGGCGGCGATATTGATAATTGGATGTGGCCGCGCCACACCGGTGATTTTTCATTTTATCGCGCTTACGTCGGTGAAGATGGCAAACCGGCTGATTTCAGTGAAGACAATGTTCCCTATCAACCGAAGAGTTTCCTCAAGGTGTCAGCCAGCGGTGTAGCTGAGGGTGACTTTGTCATGGTGACGGGTTATCCCGGTCGCACCAATCGCTACCGCACTGCCATTGAGGTGGAAAATCAGTTTCAGTGGACCTATCCCAACAGCTTAGAATTGCGGGAAAAACTGATGGAAATCATCAAGCAGACGGCGGCGGAGGGCAGTGATGCCAGAATCAAATATGAGAGCACACTGGCCGGCTTGGCAAACTACGCGAAAAACTTTACTTCAATGATCGAATTCTATGGTAAATCCGCAATGCTGTCGGATCGCAAGCAAAGGGAAGCACAACTTGCCACCTGGATAAATAAAGATAAACAGCGGCAAGAACAATACGGTGATACTCTCGCACAGCTTGACGCATTGGTTGCCCAGAGTCAGGAGTATAAGTACAGGGATTTGATTTTGAGCTATATGCGCTATTCTTCTCTTATGCCCACCGCGCGGCGCCTGTATCGGCTGGCTAATGAAAAAATGCTGGATGACATGAATCGTGAGCCGGGCTATCAACAGCGAGATATGCCACGATTTAAGTCGGGCTTGGAGCGTATGGATCGACGTTATGACGCAGAGGTGGATCGCGCTATTTTGCTTGAGATGTTGACTCGCTATGGGGCACTGCCCACAAGTCAGCGTTTGCCTGCCTTAGATAAGGTATTTGCTATTGGCAAAACCATGGATAAAGCCGCTTTAGCATCGCGCTTGCAGACCATGTATGAGAAAACTGAGTTAGAAAACATGGACGTTCGCTTGGCATGGATGGACAGAGGCGTGGCTGACTTCGAAGCATCTAAAGATCCCTTTATTCAAGCCGCAGTAGCAATGTATAAAACTGACCGCGATATTGAACAGCAGCGCAAAGATCTGTCGGGCAAGTTTATGAAAGTGCGGCCGCGCTACATGCAGGCCATTATTGCTTTCAACCGTGATCAGGGCATGCCTGTCTATGCCGATGCCAACTCCAGCTTGCGTGTGACCATTGGGCATGTCAAAGGTTACTCGCCAGAGGATGGATTGCTGGCAAAACCTTTCACTCGGCTCGAGGGCATTGTTGCTAAAGACACCACCGTTGAACCCTTTAATTCACCGGCCGCGCAACTGGAATTAATTGCGCAGCAGACCTATGGTGATTTCTATCACAAGCCCATAGACTCGGTGCCAGTAAACTTTTTATCCACCTTGGATGTCACCGGCGGTAATTCCGGTTCACCAACCCTCAATGGACGCGCCGAATTGGTCGGCCTGTTGTTTGACGGCGTTTACGAGAGCATTATTGGTGATTGGGGGTATGATGATCAGACCAACCGAGCCATCTCGGTGGACAGCCGTTATATGCTCTGGGTAATGAAATATGTGGACAAGGCGGACCGTCTTTTGGAAGAGATGGAAGTGGTTTACAACGATTAACTCCGTTGGCTAACAGTGAACCAAAGAGTGAACAAAAACGGCCGCTTATCTCACTATTCAGTGCATTTTAGTAAATTTTAGTGCATGTTAGCGCAAATCAATGCAAGCGGCCGTTTTCCGTTTCTACTGAAGGTTACCAAATGCGAATACGCTGCTCTGGTGGTAAATACAGTTGGTGATCTGGATCAACATCAAAGGCCTCGTACCACTCATCAAAGTTTCGCACAATACCATTGACCCTGAAGTAGGGTGGGCTGTGTGGGCCGCGAATAAGTTGCTGTCGTAGAGAGGCCTCCCTGTACTTGTTGCGCCACACCTGTGCCCAGGCCATAAAGAAACGCTGATCACCGCTGAGGCCATCAAGTACAGGCGCTTCCTCTGACTGATTAATGACACCGTCGCCATCCACATCTAAACTCATTTTATAAGCCTTGTAAGCCATGGACAGACCACCCAAATCGCCTGTGTTTTCGCCCAAGCCCAAGCGGCCATTGACGCAGGTGGTGCCCTTATCCAACGGACAAAAGCTGTTGTACTGGCCCACTAATGCATCGGTTTTTGCCTCGAAAGCTGCTTTGTCCTTAGCAGTCCACCAATTGCGCAGCACACCGTCACCATCAGATTTGGCTCCCTGATCGTCAAAACCATGACCCAACTCGTGTCCAATGACTGCACCAATGGCGCCATAATTTACTGCAGGATCGGCGTCTATGTTAAAGAACGGTGGTTGTAAAATCGCCGCGGGGAACACCACCTCATTGCGGTTGGGGCTATAATAGGCGTTCACCGTCTGTGGCAACATAAACCATTCGGTTTTATCGATGGGTTGTCCCAACTTACTCAGCATGTCAGCATAACCCCACTGGCTGGCAGCCATGGCATTGTTAAAGGCACTGTCAGAGACAGCTAGGGTGTCATAGGTCTCAAATTTCTCTGTGTAACCAATTTTCGGGGTGAATTTCGCCAGCTTATCCCGCGCTTCTATCTTCGTTGCTTCACCCATCCAATCGAGCTGATTGAGATTGTCAGCCATGGCTTTTCGCAAGTTACTGACCAAAACGTCCATTGCCGCTTTGTTCTCTGGTGGGAAATGGCGCGCTGCATAGACTTTGCCCACAGCCTCGCCCAGTGCTCCCTCAACGGCGCGCACCGCACGCTTCCAGCGCGGTCGTTGCTGCCCCTGACCGCGAAGCTGTTTGGAATAGAAATCAAAGCTGGCCTGATCGATAGCAGTGGGCAGAACCGAGGCGTGATCAGACAAAAAGTGTGCACTGAGGTAGGCTTTCCAATCCTCCAGATCGGCTTGATTCATGACTGAAAAGAGGCCGGCAATACCGCCGCCGGATATTTTTGCCACCTGCTCAGCTGAGAGTCCAAGCTCGCTAATTTCAGCTTCTTCTGGGGTGACCTGACGCACCACAAAACTAGCTTGGTCTTCAAGACCGAAGGATTTGAGCATAACATTTACTGGAAAATCACCACCCATGGCGATGACTTCGGTGCGGCTCAGTTTGTTGTAAGTGAGATCGCGATTGCGCCCCACAGTTCGATCCCAGTGGGCAGTGGCGATTTGTGTTTCTAGAGCCAACACGCTACTCGCTGCAGCCGGCGCATCAGCGTAACCAGCGGCGTCTAGCAAAAGGGTCAAATACCTCAGGTAACCCTCACGAGTTTCGATATTTTTACCGTCGTCGGTCAGGTACATATCTCGATCAGGCAATCCCAAACCGCTTTGAGTCAGGTAAAAAATATGGTTCTTTGTGTCTTTTGAATCCACATCCACCCAACCACCAATGGGGCTTGAAAATCCCACGGTGGCAAATGCCCTGGCCAGATCGGCGCGCGAATCAATGGCAGCAATTTTTTCCAGATAACCTTGGGCTGGTGACAGACCTGCGCTTTCAATGTCTGCAGTATTGAGGAAAGCATTGTAAAAGGCTGCCACCTTGCCCTCTAGCGTAGCCACATCGGGTGCCGCCGTCGCCAGCTCCTCAATAATTGTCTTGACCCGACCCTCTGATTTATCGCTGAGAATGGTAAAGGCGCCATAGCGAGTTTTGTCCTCTGGCATAACAAAGTTGTTGTACCACCCACCATTGACGTGACAAAAGAAGTCATCGCCAGCGTCGAAGCGCAGATCCATGGCCTCCAGATCAAGCCCGGCATTACCCCACTGATCTCGATCGACTGCATTAATAATGGCGTAGGACCCTTCTATATCAGCGCAGTCACCAGTGTAGGCTGTAACTTCAGGGAATTCTTCTATCGCACTTTTAATACTAGCATTTGGCTTTTCAATAGTTGTGTTGACGGCTCCATTGCAGCCTATTAGCGATAGTGTAAATATGAGTAATACAGTTTTATTCACAATAGATATACCTATATATATTAAATCGGGGATGATACGGGTTATGTTACACCCTTGAAAAAACTAGGGTGCTAGGGTAATTTAAAACGCTTGCTATCGCCAGTTTCACTAGTAAATATATATAATTGCATACCAATTCTGTGCCTGTACACACGTTGTATTTTCTTCGGTGTATGACTCTATCTATCGCTATTTTACAAAATTTCAAAGTAACAGTTCGCGAAGTCGCAAAAAACGCGCCAACAGTGACTTGTACACGCCAGTTTCTACTGGACCTGTTGCTATCCATGCGAAGGTTAGATCGCGCATACTTTCCATGCTTGAGGAGCTATTCTGACCAAGGCCTTGTTGCAAGCGTGTTACTTGATATTTCATGCGCAAGGTAGCGTCAGCAGCAGGGGTGTCTTGATCGGTAATAATTTCTGCACGAATACAGAGTAGTCGCAGGGCCTCTTCCTGATCCTCTAGGCTGCCTGAAACGGCGCCTTTAGTGATTTTTGATTGTAGTGCTTGCAAACCATTCTTTGGCCATTGATCAATACTGTCAATGAATACTTTGGCTACTTTTAGTTGTTGGTCTGCGACCGACTTGTCAGAGGCTAATTGTGCCAGACGAATTAAATCATTGGCCTCAAAAAGATTCGCCCACAACTGATTACTAGCAGCTTTTAATTGCTGATTGACAGCTTTTTCAAAGGCAGTTGATGCCTGCTTGAAACGGCTGTTAATTGAAAATGAAGAGGCTTTAGGAAGGGCACCTAGAGCATTGAACTTAGTTTTACACTCCAATGCAGCGGTACGCGCTTCAAGCAACGCTTGACCGGTTAAATGACCTATGTCCTCAAGATCTTTAATTAGTGCCTCTGCGGCATCTTTGTGCGCATTTAGTTCGGCTTTAAAGTCCACTGATTGCTGCTGGCGTTGGGCGAATATTGTATCGCAGCTAGAACGAAATGAGCGCCATAGTTTTTGTTCTTTTGCACGCGCTACTGTCCCCACCTGGTGCCATTGCGACTGCAATAGTTTTACTTTCTCGGTGGCCGCTCTTTTATCAGTGACATCTAAGAGCGCATCAACCTGTGCAATTAGCTGCTGCTTTTTAGCTAAATTCTTGTGCTGGTAGGTCTGCAATTTTCTTCGCAGAGTATCTACTAGACGATCGAATTTTTTCTGTACGGCCCTATTAGCACCATTATCTATTGGCCAGTATCCTTGCCACTGTTTAATGGCAGTTTTGATCAGTTTTTCTATAAGTTTCCAGTCGATGGTGTCTGCTTCATCGACATCCCAAGGTTGCTTTGTAACGAAGTCATTTAACTGTTCCACTAATGCGCGACGTTTATCAATATTATCAAGGCGAATTTGGGCCTGCTGCTCATAAAAGGTTTTACAAGGTTCAAAAGCTTTTTCTGCTAGCTGATGAAAGGTTTCCCATAGTGATTGATTTGGAGAATCCTTACTGAGTGCTTTCCATTGTTCTTGTAGATGTCGAATTTTACCAGCCAGTGCCTCGGGATTGTCTGTACTATTTACTAACACACTCATTGCATTAATCAATTGCTGCTGCTTGGGCTCTACCGCAAAGTCCTTCCAATCATGTAATTTTTTCAAGGCCTCGTCTAGTTGTGCAACTTTGGCTAGGCTCGCTGTGGGTAAATTATTAGCCTTAGCTAATTTTCGTTCTAGGGTTCGACGGATACTAGTGGCATCCCGGGACTGGCCCTCAGCAATGGCCTTATTAGCTTGCCCTAAAAGAGCATTAATATGTCGTTGCTGACTTATTTCAGTTTGTTGTAGTTTCGCTTGTTGGAGCTCATAGTCGGAGATTATTTTACGCACATCATGAACCTGCTTTGGTACTCTGATGGCTGGAAGTACTGAGGCGGCCTGGAGTTGAGCCTTTAAATTTTTATAGGTTGCGGTGGTAATTGAGATTACTGGCTTTGTAGTGGTTTGTTGCACGTTAGTTTCGCTGTGTTCTCCAGATATTTGGTTGTTCAAGTGTGGTTTAAGGGCGAATAATCCAGTCAGTTGATAGCCTATACTCCCCCAGTCTTTGCACTGCTTAAGCTGCTGCTGCAAACCTTCATTGGTGGATTCAAAGGTTGTCAATGCAAGGGGTGTTGGTGTGGCCAAGGTCTGGGCCTTCTGCCATTGACTGACAAGGGTGCCGTGTTCGGATGTTATTCTCACTAGCGTATTGCTGCCCTTATTTTCACGGGTATTCTCATTAAAACTAATGGTGTAAAGTTCGCTGAGAAGCCCCTGTAGTTCATCAATAATCTTATTAAATTCAGCTTTCGCAGACGTTTTGACTGCCTGTTTTGCAGCTTGTTGAGCTACTTGGCGATTATGAACGTCAATAGTCTGTTGGCACAAAGCAATTGCATTTTCAATGCGATGTTTGAGGGCTGTGGCTGGTGGTTCCAAGGAACGGCTTTCCAAAGATATCCATTGGTCTGTCATGCGTGTAGTTCGATTGATAAATTGTTGGTCAAATTCACGCTGGCTGTGGGTTTCTAGGCGCTCACAAAGCGCTACGGTGTCTTGTTGAATAGTTTCATCTAACCGAGTTTGACGACGCAGAGCGTCACACTTTTCTTTAACAATTTTGTACACCAGTTTATCTCTGCCTCTGGTGGCTTTGAGTAATTCTTTGAGTAGCTCAGTATTATTAATTTTTATTGCGGCCAATTCACGTACTTTTACTGGCATTCCCTCTAAGGCTAAAGTGTAAAGAAACTGAGGATCATCAACACTACAAAGAACTTGGCTTACAGCGTCTGCTGTTTTGCAATGACCAACAATAGCTAATTTGACTGAAGTATCAATCTGGCGATTTACAAAATCAGCTAACCTAATGTGATTTTCATCAATCAATGTTGCTATTCTTTGTCTAGCAGCCTGCTGCAATATAGTGCTTTTACGTTCAGTGGCCAGCACTATCAAACTAGCACTGTCAGTTAAGTACTCCACTGCCGCCAGTTGTAGTTTTTCTGGTTCATCGCGCTGTATGATGGCTAACAGTGATTCAATTGGCAGACCAGGTAACCGAGCAATCCGTTGTTCTACTGTTTTTGGCTTAATCTTGCTCAGTAATTGCGACATTATCGCCATGATGTTCCCTTATATTATTAGATCTGACTTTCGTAAGTTAAGCGCTGCAACCCTCTGAGGTAAGTTTAACTAGGCTATTAACTAGCGCTATCACAATACTACTACACCTCACTGATTGGGCAAAAATAATAGTAGATAAAAATTCTGAATCTATATTTTAGAGTGATGCTAGCGCCTATTTGTTTCTCGGTAGGCTTTATCCACAGTTTGATAGAGCCACGTCAAATCACCGTCGGACTTATGTTTTGGCAACTAACAAAAGAGAAAGTCAGTACGATTCAAATACAATATCTTTAGTTAGTGGATTTAACTTAAGCAATCCTATTGATAAATGAATCTAACATTGTGCATTCAGTTTTGTATAACTTAGAATCTGGTTCAGCCAAGATGTTATTTAACATTTCTAGAAATTGACTTTGGTTATTGAAAGGCTACAAAATTAAAGGCTTTTATTTGGTTTTTGTATCAAATCAGTTAGTCTATGTTCTGCGCTTATTTAGATTTCCATAAATAACAATAAATCGCGTCGAGCGGTGAAAAATGGAGAGTTAATTATGTCTATTGTGATCAACAATATTATAGTGGTAATGTGTCTATTGATTGCCTCAGCTATGCAGATTGCAGCTGCTGAAGAGCAGTCGATTAAGAAGTCTACAAAGCAGGCGATGCAAGGCTTTCCGCCCACTCGTGAATCCCAAGCAACCATGCAAAACTATCGCGAGTTCCCTTTTAATCAGTGGACGTTTCGCAATGCTGGCGCGCCTTTAAATGTAGTAATGATTCCGCGTCAGGGGACTATTTACAACCTACCCGGTCCGACAAAACCAGACTTGGGTAATATCTCTGTGACTGATGCCCGCGGTGACAGCATGCGCTTGTCAGCGCTGTTTGCCAACAATTACGCCGATGGGCTGGTGGTGGTCAAAGGCGATGAGTTGCTCTATGAGCAGTATCTCAACGGCTTCAATGGTCATGCACAGCATATTTGGTTTTCCATGAGCAAGTCCTTGACCAGTAGTGCACTGGGCTTGTTGGTAGAGCAGGGCAAGGTAGATTTATCTGCCTCGCCAGCACGTTATATAACTGAACTTAAAGGTAGTGGCTTTGAGCGGGTCACGGTTCAGCATGTATTAGACATGGCGTCGAGCATAGATCTCAAGGAAACCTACACCGATCTGGAATCTGACTTTGCACGACACTATGCACCGGCACTTAATATGGGATGGTTACCTGGCGCTGCTGATGTGCAGCCAGACAGCACCCCTATCTATGGCGTGCAGGATTTTCTTGCCAAGTTTATCAAGCCGGACAACAGTCGACAGCCGGGAGATAACTTTGACTATAACTCTAGTAACGCCGATGTATTAGGATGGATTATTTCACGTGTCAGCAATCTGCCTTTTCAAGACTATATACAGCAGAATATCTGGTCTAAGTTAGGCGCCGAGCACGATGGTTATATTGCTGTGGATCGCGCTTACATGCCAGCGGTAACCGGTGGCATGAACAGCACCACAAGAGATGCCGCACGGTTCGGTATGATGATTCGCGATCGCGGCAGTTTTAATGGTGAACAGGTGATTCCAGCCAAGTGGGTGGATGAAACCTTGGCCATTGACGACAAGCTGCGCGGTAACATGAAGGCCAACCCCATATATCAAGAAGAGTTCTGGACTGCCTACCACAACATGTGGTGGATTCTCGATGACAGTAAAGGTGAATACTGTGCGGTGGGTATCCATGGCCAGGTAATTTATATCAATCGGTCAACCGACACAGTGATGGTTTGGTTTTCAAGTCAGCCGGGCGCTTCCGCAGCGCGCAATGTAAATTTTCGCTCCAAGCTCAAGGCGGCACGAACCTTGGCAGAACACTTAAAAGGCTAGTTCTATGTTAGGCATGCTCTTCAAACCCACTGTTTTTGGCCAATACTGGTTGTTACTTATCAAGCTGAGACAGCTTTGTATTGGCTTGCTTTTAACTGCTCTCAGCCAGTTTGTCATTGCAGATGATTCAACTTCGGCCATGCAACTAACCCAGGCAGAGGCCGCCAATTTGCTGCAATTGCCCCTTGCCTGTGCTGAGGTAGAATATCCCAACAAATTGGGTCAAACACTGCGCGGTGCCGAAGATCTGACCTCACCCAAGGTTTTGCACCCTGCTTTCTATGGCTGTTTTGACTGGCATTCAGCAGTGCACGGCCACTGGTCAATGGTGCGCCTGTTACGCGCTTTCCCCACCATTGAGGGTGCAGATCAGGCAAAACAGATTCTGCTTCGGCACCTTACAGCTGCAAATATTGCGGTAGATATTGCTTATTTGGACAACAACCCCTCTTGGGAGCGCCCCTATGGTTGGACCTGGTTGCTGAAACTTATGTCCGAGCTCCAACAGTGGCAAGATCCCATGGCGCCGCAGTTACTGGAAGCGTTGAAACCGCTGGCAGCTAAGATCTCCGCCTTATATGTGGATCATTTGCCAAAGTTGGTTTATCCCATCCGGGTTGGCGAACATACCAATACCGCCTTTGGGCTAACATTTGCCTGGGATTACGCGCTGCAATTTGGTGATACGTCATTGCAAGGGGCCATTGCTCAGCGCGCCAGAGACTATTACACAGCCGATGTAAACTGCCCTCTGAGTTGGGAACCCAGCGGTTATGATTTTCTCTCGCCCTGTCTGCAAGAGGTGGACTTGATGCGCCGCGTGCTGCCGCAGGCGCAGTTTTTGTCCTGGGTAAAAGGGTTTTTACCTTCCCTGGCTCAAGCAGATTTTGATTTGGCTGTGGGTCGAGTGTCTGACCGCACCGACGGCAAGTTAGTCCATTTAGACGGGCTCAATTTTAGTCGCGCTTGGGCGCTGCGAGGCCTGGCTGAGCAATATAGTGAGTTCAGTCACTTGCGGTTGGCAGCCAACAAGCACATCGCCTATTCACTGCCAAATTTGGTTGATGATAGCTATGAAGGAGGCCACTGGTTGGGCTCTTTTGCGATTTATGCTCTACTCCCTTGAGTCACGAGCGATGACTGAGCAATCGAACAAGAGGTGCGATTAAAGTGAATTTTGTCCCCTATGCGGTGCCGTTTTTTCTTTTGCTGATTGTGCTTGAGTTGGCCTGGGGTTGTTGGCGGGGCAACAATACCTATCGCGTTAATGACAGTCTTAACAGTCTGAGTTTGGGTCTGCTCAGCACAGTCACAAAGCTGGTATTTTTAAATGTGGGTCTGCTGGTGTTTTCTCAGGTGGAGCAACACTATGCCATTTGGGCCTTTGATGTGGCGTCTTACAGCCACTGGCTGTTGGCTCTGTTGTTGTATGATTTTCTCTATTACTGGTTTCACCGCATTAGCCACGAGCGTCAATTTTTTTGGGGTTCTCATGTGGTGCACCACCAGAGCGAAGACTATAACCTGAGCACGGCACTGCGCCAGACCAGCACCAGTTTTGCCACTACCTGGGTGTTCTTTGTACCCTGCTTTTTATTGGGCATGCCGATTTATATGTATGTCAGTGTTGCTTCTGCGCATCTGGTCTACCAGTTTTGGGTTCACACTCAGCACATTGGCAAATTGGGACTGTTTGAGTGGTTTATGGTGACACCGTCCAATCACCGTGTTCATCATGCACAAAATGCCGATTACATCGATAAGAACTACGGCGGCCTATTAATTGTCTGGGACCGCTTGTTCGGAACTTTTAAAGAAGAAGATGAAAATCAGACGCCTATCTACGGTATTCGTACGCCATTGCGTAGTTGGAATCCGCTATGGG
>JAQWYJ010000097.1 GCA_029254005.1 Porticoccaceae bacterium
GAAGAAGAATAAAATTAGGAATATCATCTTCACCTGGATGGCCACCGCACTCAAAGCCATCTACTGATACAGCATCACAGCCTATTGCCTCAGCTTTGAGGGCATGACGAACCGACGTACATTTGTGAATTACTTTAATACCATTTTCTTTGAGTATTGGTAACCATTGAGCAGGGTTATTACCTGCAGTTTCGACAACTTTGACACCGCCATCAACGATCGCCTTAATTAATCCAGGATAGTCTGGAGGTGTGAGCGAGGGCAAAAAAGTAAGGTTAACACCGAAGGGCTTGTCTGTCATTTCTCTGCATCGAGCAATTTCATTCGCCAGTTTTTCCGGTGTGCCCTGAGTTAAACCAGTAATGATACCTAAGCCTCCTGCATTGGATACTGCTGCGGCTAATTCAGCAAGTCCAACATGATGCATGCCACCTTGGATTATAGGGTGTTCAATACCCAACATTTCGGTGATTCTCGTTTTCATAGTTCGCTCTCCTAACGTTATATTTCTCAGTAATTAATCTGTTTATCTACTCGTTGAATTGCGGCACTTGATAAGGTAGCAAATTAATACCCCAAACAAGGTCAGTAATATTCCAATCATCAGTCTGAGTGATAGTAGACTGATCAACGATTTGACAGTAAACATGTGAGTTTACTCTACCTCCGCCCATTTGTGGTCTGCAAGATCCTCAAATACCATTTCTATGATCATCTCTAACATATCACGGACCCTACGATAACGCACCATACCGACCATATCCCATTCACTGTGAGAGGTTTTATTAATGAAATCACCGTTGACAAAAGATACCAATATAGGAGGACTGCCGTGCTTTAAAAGCAGCGGTATAAAACCTTGGCCATAGCGTGTATCCGCTAGCATAGGGTTAGTTTCGTATGCTCATGGAGAATCTGATGGATACCTTGATTCTTTTCTAAAGCAAATAAGGTTGACCATTATAAATTCGTTACCATCATCATTTTTGGCTAGTTTGCATGTCTAACCAACCGTTGCCTCATTCGATTTACCACGACGATTAGCATCGATTTCTAAAGCATCGATATACGCATCAAGGTCTGTTTTACTGACAGGCGCACCTGTGCCGTCATACCAGGTTAAAAAAGATAGATAAACGATATAAAGTAGCCCATAAATTCTCTTCACAATTAGTCCTCTTGCACTAGTTCGCCGATATACTTAACACCAACACGCGTTGTGTGTGAGGCTATATTAGATCGAAATTCGTTTCTAATATGGTAATAGGTGTGACGGTCTTTGTCTGTTAGCTGCGTGGCTAAACCTATGGCTGCATCGTGTAATTTATTTGAGGAATTAATACTTTTGATGAGATTGAGGTCTAGGCATTTAATGCCCATGTAGGCTACTCCGGTAAGTACCATATCTTTAATGGCTTTTTCGTTGGGTAAACGTTTTGCAATCTCGCGAGCGACGGGGCTAAAAGGGAATTTTAATATTGACCTCTGGGAAACAAAAACGACCTCGATCACTACGCAGCACCCGATAATCTGGCGCAGCTGCAAGGATAGCGCCGCCGGTATAGGCATTACCATTAATACAGGCTACTGTGGGTACATTGAGTAATACTAGCCGGCATAATAAAAGGTTAAATTTATCTGAAAATAGCCGCTTGCCAACGGTGCTTTTGGTATTCAGCCAGTTTAAATTAATACCCGTGAAAAAGGTCTTTTTATACTCGCAGGTAATCACCAATGATGTGTTTTTTTTTGACAAGATTCTACCTCATTCAAGGCTTGTAAGTATTCATTAAACACCTCTGTGGTCAAATTGTTGTCATTATCATTCTGTGTGTTAGTGAGGATTAGTGCGTGGATTCTCTGTTTATTGTCCATGGTCATGTATTTCATAATTTAGGCCTTTTTCCAATTTTAATTGGTCTCACAGATTTTATCTAAATGGCAAAAGGCCTCGATAGAGCGACTTTTATCAATAGCATTTGTAATTTAAAGCTACCGTGATTTTTTTAATTGCTTTTTTTTGCTTATGATTTGTGAAACTTTGACGTCTTACTTACTGATTAGTAGTGCATTATTGTCTATGTCAATTATCAAATAATATGACATTGACTATGCCATATTATAAATATACTATCAGTGTGTTAGGGACAAGCTTTTGACGCTGAGCAAAAGCTGTTTATGTTGAATTCGGTGTTTTTAGTCATTAAATTAGAGAGTTAGTGATCGACAGTTTTAGTTGTTTTACATATAGGAGCGACATAGATGTTCGAATCTAAAATGGCATATACCAAGCATTTTAAAACAATCAATGGTAAAAAAATGGCTTATGTAGAGGTTGGGCAGGGCGATCCAATTGTTCTATTGCATGGAAATCCTACTTCTTCATATCTTTGGCGGAATATTATTCCCTATCTTGAAAATAAGGGCAGAGTCATCGTCCCAGATTTGGTGGGTCAAGGTGATTCAGAAAAACTACCACCAAGTGATGGCCATGAACGATATTCTTTTCAGGTCGTTTATGATTATTTGTCGGCCTTAATGGAGTCTTTGGGTGTTGTTAAACATGTCACCTTGGTTATTCATGACTGGGGTAGTGCTTTGGGCTTTTATTGGGCTCAACACAACAGTAATTCGGTCAAGGGTATCGCTTATATGGAGGCGATTGTGTGTCCCCTTGAGTGGCAGGATTGGCCTGAGTCCGCGCAGGGTATTTTTAAAGGGTTTAGATCTTATAAAGGCGAAGAGCTTGTTTTGCAGCGTAATATGTTTGTAGAGGCGGTATTGCCCAGTTCAGTGATGCGTGGTTTAGGTGAGGATGAGATGGCCCATTACCGTCGAGCGTTTAAAACACCTGATGATCGGCAACCGACACTAAATTGGCCCCGTCAAATTCCTATTGGGGGAGAGCCCCCACACATGGTCAAGCTGGTAGATAGTTACGGACAGTGGATGTCAGCCAATACATCGATTCCAAAGCTTTTTGTAAACGCAGTTCCTGGCTCTATTTTAACGGGCAGGGCGCGTGAATTTTGTCGATCTTGGCCCAATCAAACCGAGGTAAGCGTCAAGGGGACGCATTTTATTCAAGAGGATTCTCCCGCAGAAATTGGTATTGCTGTTGCCCACTGGTTGGATGCCCTAAATTAATAATATGCCTTGATGGAGAACAAGTGATGAGTGATATACCTGTATAAATGATTGTTAACCTGGCGATAACCGACAAAGAGGAATATCGTCAGTACGAAAAAGGGTTCTTTCCAATTCTAAAGCGTTATGGAGGGTCTTTTATTACATACGATGATAATCCTATCGCATTAGAAGGCAGTGCTCCTCGGGCTGGACGAATGATTATTTTTAGCTTCCCGTCAGAGCAGTTAGCTAACGACTGGTGAGCTGATCAAGAGTACCAAAATTTGAGTGCTCATCGACGCGCTGGAACTACGATGGAGTTTTTGACCATGGTTCATGGACTGCCGTCTAGATAAAAGCGCTTTTTTAGTTTAGGTTTAGATTTTTTTTACTGTGACGTGAGTAACTAACAAGAGAATAGCATTATGACCGGTCTTATAATTTGGATTGCTGCCTTAATTACCTATGGAGTTTTTTGGTTGTGGTATTTTGGTTTTGGAAAAAAAGTCACAGAGGGTGAACTCAACCATTACATGCGTATTCTATCTTCATCCGATCTAAATCCAGAATTTTTAGATAATTATCGGCAATTCTTTGCTAAAGACGACGGTAAAGAATTTTTTATGGTAAACACATTAGAGTTAAAAGAGCCAAAGGTCGACGCTATGGCTTTGTTGGAGCGATATCAACGTGTTTTTATTCCAGGATTGATGAGAAGAGCCGGCCATCCATATTTTATTGGTTCAGCCCGAGCAAAAAATATTGAGCGCCTTGAAGGAGGTGATTCAGATGATTGGCAAATTGCTGCGTTAATGCGCTATCGTAGTCGCCGTGATTTTGGGGAAATTATTGTTAAAACGTTTAATAGTGAGCATCATGAGCTTAAGCTATCCGCGTTAGAAAAAACGAATGCCTTTCCCGTCTCAGCACAGGTTAATATTGGTAGTGTGAGCCTTTTGGTGGGTTTAATAGTCGCTTTTTTAGCTTGCGTGTCTCATCTGGTGGTATCTTGATGCGTAACGTAGGTTATTCGTAGGTCTTAAAGAATACTCACGAGTCAGAAAATTCTCTGGTGATGACTAGTATTTTAGTTAGTATGTGTTTCGGGTTTTGATGTTAATAACACTAAATAAAAAAAGAGAAGATAACTACTATGCAGTCACAAAACGCACTTTTTCAACCTTTTCAGTTGGGTACTCTCAGTCTAAAAAATAGAATCGTCATGGCGCCTATGACTCGTAATTTTTCTCCTAATGACAACATTCCTGGAAATAATGTGGTGGAGTATTACCGACGTCGTGCCAAGGGCGGGGTTGGATTGATTGTCACTGAAGGTACTTGTATTGGCCATGAGGGTGCCAGTGGTTATCCAGGCGTCCCTTACTTTTACGGCGAGAAACGCTTGGCCGGGTGGAAAAAAGTAGTCGACGCAGTGCACGCTGAAGGAGGAAAAATAGCACCTCAACTTTGGCATGTCGGCGCTGTGCGGAAGTCAGGTACTATGCCTGAGGGTGATGTTCCAGGGTATGGCCCTTCCGGTATGAATGTACCTGGTAAAGTAAATCGACATGTGATGACTCAAGACGATATTAATGATGTTATACGAGCGTTCGCTCAGGCTGCACTGGATGCGAAAACTATTGGTTTTGATGCGGTTGAATTACACGGTGCCCATGGTTACTTGATAGATCAGTTTTTTTGGAAGGGAACTAATCAGCGAGATGACCATTACGCAGGATCTCTAGAAAATCGTGGGCGGTTTGCTGTCGAAGTTATTGCAGCAGTTCGTGCTGCGGTGGGTCCAGAATTTCCGATTATTTTGCGCTGGTCTCAATGGAAGCAGCAGGACTATACCGCTCGCTTGGCACCAACAGTTGAGTCTCTAGAGCGATTTTTGAAGCCACTTGCCGCCGCTGGTGTAGATATATTTCATTGCTCTCAGCGTCGGTTTTGGGAGCCTGAGTTTGAGGGCAGTGATTTAAACCTGGCAGGTTGGACCCAGAAAATAACAGGCAAGCCTGCTATAACTGTTGGCAGTGTAGGTTTGGATGCCGACTTTACCCCTAAACGAGGGGAGGCAACATTTAAAGAGGCCGAGCCCGCTAGTATTGATACGCTACTACATAGACTTGATAATGAAGAATTTGACTTGGTAGCAGTAGGTCGGGCGCTTATTGCTAATCCAGCATGGGTGAATTTAGTTGAGGGAAAACGAATGGACGAGCTCAAGCCGTTTCGTAAAGAACAACTAGGCGAATTGTTATAAAAATTACCATAATTCAAGGAGAGGGATTTGGAGCTTAAAGATAAAGTTGTTGTTGTTACAGGTGCTGGCAGTGGTATTGGTCGCGCGCTCGCTGTGAGATTTCACGCTGAGGGTACTCAGAAAGTCGTCTGCGTCGATATCAACCTAAGTAATGCTCAGCAAACTGCCGCTATGGTTAATGGCGTTGCTATGATTGCAGATGTGGCACAAGAGGCTGATATTGTGCGTGTTATTGAAGATACAGAAAATGATATTGGTCCCATAGATCTTTTCTGTTCGAATGCTGGAGTCGGTATGGGTGAAAATATTGACTCTCCCAATGTCGAATGGCAAATGATTTGGGATATTAATGTTATGTCTCATGTTTATGCGGCTCGTCATTTATTGCCCAGAATGGTTGCTCGGGGGGGTGGTTATTTCCTGAATACGTCCTCTGCGGCAGGGCTTCTAAATCAGATTGGCGGCGCAGCTTATGGTGTTACTAAACACGCAGCGGTGGGCTTTGGTGAGTGGTTGGCAATTCATCATCAACATGAAGGTATCAAGGTGTCTATGCTTTGTCCGCAAGCGGTGCGTACAGCAATGACCGCGATAGAAAATGATGCGGTAGCAGCGGCGGCAAGCAACGGGATGATAGAGCCCGAAGAGCTTGCTGAGACGGTTGTAGAAGAGCTTCGGAAGGAGAGTTTTATTATATTACCTCACCCCATCGTGCTTGAATATATGCGAAATAAAACGACTAATTATGATCGATGGATTGGTGGAATGAATAAGCTAATGCGTAAAATCACGGGATTAATCTAACCAAAAAAATTATAAAGGAGTGCACCAAATGGGCTTTGAATTAACCGAGCGCGCAGAGCAACTAAATACTCAATTAAAAGCTTTTATGGATGAGCATATTTATCCCAGAGAAGCAGATTATGACGAGTTTACCAACGATCATAAAAATCTTTGGCAATACCCTGGGTGGTTTGAAGAGCTAAAACAAGAGGCGCGTAACCAAGGTTTATGGAATCTTTTTCTACCCGCTGAGTACAAGCCTTGGAGTCCAGGTTTGAGTAATCTTGAAATAGCGCCGCTGTTTGAGACCATGTCTCGATCAGCCTGGGCACAACAGATTTTTAACTGCAACGCCCCCGATCGAGGCAATATGGAAGTGCTAGCGAAATATGGTACTAAAGAGCAGCAAGACCAATGGCTCATGCCCCTTTTGGCCGGCGAAATTAGATCAGCTTATGCCATGACCGAGCCAGATGTAGCATCATCTGATGCGACAAATATGGAGTTAAAGATTGAACGTGATGGTGATGAGTATGTTCTTAACGGTCGTAAATGGTGGACAACCAATGTCATAGGTCCCAAGTGCAAGCTAATGTTAGTCATGGGTAAATCTAATGATCATGCGCCCCGGCATCAGCAACATTCGACCATTCTTGTTCCTACAGACACGCCGGGAGTATCAATTGCCCGGCCATTGAGAGTTTTTGGTGAATATCATTCTCCTGGCGGAGAAGGTGATGTGATCTTTAGAAATGTTCGTGTTCCTGCCTCTAACTTAATCCTTGGAGAGGGTCGAGGATTTGAGATCGCTCAGGGCCGCCTTGGCCCCGGGCGTTTTCAGTATGCGATGATGTTTGTGGGTATGGCGCAGCGCAGTCTTGAATTGATGTGTGAGCGGGCTGTTAGCCGCGTCGCTTTTGGCGAGCAACTGAGTAAAAAGACCAGTGTTCAGCATGAAATCGCTCGAAGTCGCTGTGATATTGAGCAGTGTCGACTTCTAGTGTTATCTGCAGCTGAAAAAATGGATAGATTAGGTATTGACGCGGCTAGAGCCGATATTTCAATGTTGAAAATCGTAGCGCCGAAGATGTGTGAAGATGTATCCAGTCGTGCTATGCAAATTTTTGGTGGTATGGGTGTCTGTCAGGATACCCCTCTGGCGCATATTTTTACCACTAGTCGCTTCTGTCGAATTGCTGATGGCCCTGATGAAGTGCACATGTCGCAGCTGGCAAAACTAACAATTAATTCTTTGGCCAGAAAATAAGGGTTGAATGATGAGTGACATTAAAGAAATTTTTCGAGTGCTTGGCGATGTCGCAAGAGCGCTTCCGGTAGTGATGGCCAAGTTACCAGAAGCAGATGATGCCGCCTCTATCGCGATGGTATTTGAAGATACAGTGGCGCGACAACCCAACAGTAACATGATTGTTTTCGAGGGGCGGGAAATCACTTGGGGAGAATTTAATGAACTGGCAAATATGCTTGCTCATTCACTGGTAGACCGAGGTGTAAAACGAGGAAACTGTGTAGCAGTGATTATGGAAAATCGCATTGAAATGCTTGCAAGTATTATCGCATTACAAAAAATTGGCGCCATTGCGGGTATGGTAAATCCCGGGTTAGTCGGTGCTCAACTCGCACACTGTATCAATGTTACTCAATCGGTTAAATGTTTGGCTGGTGAGGAAATATTTACTAGTGTGGAGGATGTTCGTGCTGATTTAGAAATGGCAGATGCAGATATTTTATGGGTAGCTGATAAGCGTAAAGGCCCTGTACCGGAGCCCATGGAAGACATCATGGCAAACTTAGACGGCTATTCCCGAGCTAATCTAGCAGATACAAAAACTATTTTGGCTGGTGATACTGGTTTTTATATTTTCACCTCTGGTACCACAGGTATGCCCAAGGCAGCAAAAGTTGGGCAGCGACGATTATTGGCGGCGGGGAGCTCATTTAGCAAGGCCGGAGTCCGTGCAAAGCCCAGCGATCGTATTTATTTGTGCCTTCCACTTTTCCACGGAACTGGCTTTATTTGTGGTGTTAATAGCGCTATTTTTAGTGGTGCTTCAATGTTTTTGAGACGCAAATTTTCTGCTTCTGCGTTTTGGCCTGAGGTG
This sequence comes from Porticoccaceae bacterium, assembly GCA_029254005.1. GTDB lineage: Bacteria > Pseudomonadota > Gammaproteobacteria > Pseudomonadales > Porticoccaceae > HTCC2207. The sequence continues at coordinate 8,302 of JAQWYJ010000097.1, forward strand.
AAGGAGCACAACTGTACAATCTTCTTTTATGTTGGTGAATTGTGTCGTTACTTAGTAACCCAGCCACCCTGTCCAGAAGAGAAAAACAACCCCCTTGATCGAGTCTTTGGTAATGGTCTTCGACCCGATGTATGGGATGAGTTTAAACAACGTTTTGGTATAGACCGCGTTTGCGAATTTTATGGCTCAAGTGAAGGTAATGTGTCTTTTATCAACGCCTTTAATAAGAATAAGACTATCGGCTACTGCCCTGGGACAATTATCCTTGTGGAATACGATATTGAAAATGACGTAATTGTTACTGATCAAAATGACAAACTCATTCAGGTTGTGCCTGGAAAACCAGGGCTTCTCCTGGCTGAGATTGATGATCGCTATCGGTTTGACGGCTACACAGACAGTGCCGCGTCAGAATCTAAAATTGTTCGTAACGTACTAACAGAAGGTGATGCTTGGTTTAATACGGGTGATTTAATTACCCAGATTGATGTAGGCTTTTCCATGGGTAAGCCTCATTATCAATTTGTAGATAGAATTGGTGATACGTTTCGGTGGCGATCTGAGAATGTCTCTACCAATGAAGTGGGGGAAATCTTAAACGCCAACAGCCAGGTAGAAATAGCTAATGTTTACGGGGTTGACGTCCCTGCTACAGAGGGTAAAGCAGGCATGGTATCGCTGTCATTAACCGAAGGCGCTGTATTTGACCCTGCCGAATTTTCAACCTACGTTACCGCTAACTTACCACATTTTGCTCATCCAGTGTTCGTCCGGATTCAGCCTAATCTCTCTACTACAGGTACATTTAAGCTGGTCAAAGGTGAGCTGCGTAAGCAAGCTTATCATATGGATCAAGTTGGCGAAGATGAGATTTATGTTTTGTTGCCAAGAACCAGCGAATATAAAGTGCTCGATGCTGCTACCTACGCTTCTATACAGGATGGCTCTGCGGGTTATTAACAAATAACGAATAACAATTAAGGAGTGTTAAGTGATTGGTTTTTCTTCAGATGTAATGTCAATTGAAAAAAATGGTGCTGTCGGTACTATATGGCTTGATCGGCCCGAAAAGTTTAATGCGCTTTCCCAAGCATTTTGGTTAGCTATTCCAGAGGCAATTGCTGCTCTAGAATCAGATGACGCAATTCGTGTGGTTCTTTTAGCAGGGCGGGGTAAGCATTTTTGTGTTGGTATAGATCTTGTGCAGAGTGGCATGGGAAGTCACCAGCGACCTAAGGGTGCCTCTGAGGCGTCGGCTAATATGAAACAGCTCGAGGGCACTGCTAAGTTTCAGGCGTCTATATCATCACTGGCTAAAAGTCGGTTACCGGTGATAGCGGTGGTTCATGGTCATTGTCTTGGTGCCGGCATAGACATGATTACTGCTTGTGACATGCGTATCGCGGCAGCGGACAGCAACTTCAGTGTGCGTGAAACGCGTATTGGATTGGTGGCTGATGTGGGTACGCTGCAGCGCTTGCCTAGTATTGTTGGTGCAGGCCATGTTGCCGAATTAGCTTATAGTGCTAAAGATATCAATGCTCAGCGAGCTGAGAAAATAGGTCTGGTTAATGATGTATATGCTACCTTTGAGGAAACCTATGCCGCCGCTATAGAGTTGGCCAACCAGATAGCAGCGAACCCGCCAATGGCGGTGCAGGGTACTAAATATATGTTACAGCAGAGTGAAACATTGACCACCGAGCAAAGTCTACTATTTAACGGCATGTTTACAATGATGACTAGTTTGAGGTCTAACGACTTACAAGAGTCTATGCTGGCTTTTGCAGAAAAACGTGCGCCCAAATACACTGGTAGCTAAGCGTTCAATTACTTTAGCGGCCCTATTTAAATGTATAGCTTTTGAGGATAGAACACGATGAGTAACACAGCTTATATATATGATGCAATTAGAACGCCACGTAGTAAAGGTAAACCTGGGGGCAGTCTGCATGAAGTAAAACCCATTGATTTGGGGGCAGGCCTTTTGCGAGCCCTTCAGGAG
>JAQWYJ010000124.1 GCA_029254005.1 Porticoccaceae bacterium
CACCGGATATTTCAATCAAGTCAATACCATGATCTTGTAACCACTGAGCCACCTGCAGGCTCTCCTCAAAGGCAAAACCACCTTTTTGAAAGTCAGCACTATTGAGCTTTACTGCCACCGGAAAGTCCGGGCCCACAGCACCGCGTATAGCATCCACCACGGCCAGCAGCATTCGCGCACGATTAGCCAAATCACCACCGTATTGATCCTCACGCTGATTACTTCGCGGACTGAGAAACTGCGACAGCAAATAGCCGTGAGCGGCATGTATCTGCACACCGGTAAAACCGGCTTCTTTGACTGCTGCGGCACAAACACTAAAACGGCTAACTATGTCGTCAATTTCCTTCTCGGTCAGAGCCACCGGCCGGCCAAATTGGCCACCGGGAAGACCTAATTTCACCGCCGAAGGCGCTTTCGGATGGGGATTGACGATTTTTTGTGTCTGGCGACCCGCATGACTAATTTGCGCCCATAAATGATTGCCGTTGCGTGTACCAGCCTCAGCCCAACGCCTAAGCGCGTCTCGCATCGCTTGATTCGGTGGTTGATCGATGACCACATTGCCAGGACGCTCAAGGTGGTCTTTGTCCACCATGATATTACCTGATAACAACATCCCTGCACCCCCATCACTCCACAATCCGTAGAGACGCGCCAATTCTGCTGTAGGCACGCCATCACCTGTGGCCAACCCTTCCGTCATTGCCGCCTTAGACAGACGATTGGGTAAACTAGCTCCGCAGGGTAATTCAACAGTATCAGACAACAGGTAGTTCATTGATAAAACCTCTATAGTTTTTATTTGGTCAGTAGATTAGAAGTCGTTGAGTGTAAAAAAAAGCGAGGCAAAGATACAGCTCTCAGGGAGCTCTAACAAAAGTTTATAGTCAAAGAATTAACCCAAAGGCGGTTTTTGAGAAGATCTCAGCTTCCTAGACTCGAGCAGCTAATAAAAACACACCTAACTCTTTGCTTATGGTCTATCTTTAAGATGCCTTATTAAATTAGGTCTAGTCAACAGTAAGCATTCGTGAGGGATCCAAATGACAGAAAAAAACTACCTTCGCTACCTTTCCAGCGGTATATTTTTAATTATTTGTTCACTGTTAATGAGTTGCAGTTCAGCCGCAACACAGCTAAGTGTAAAAACAATTTATATAACTATCGATGACGCACCACTATCGGGGATAGATAATATTTTGTCAGCGGTGGAGGAAGAAAATGTTTCAATCACTTTATTTATGGTTGGAGAGCACATACTCGCGAGTGATTACCATCAAGAAATGTTGGCGAAAGCAAAACAAAACTCAAATATTTTAGTTGGTAATCACAGCAACTCCCATGCCCACGAACATTATCAGCAGTTTTACTCTTCATCATCCGGTGTCTTAGACGATATGCAAATAAACAATCGAATTATAGGTCTATCGGAGGAGCCATTTTATTCTCGACTACCCGGAAGGGATGTCTTTCGTCTTCCTAACCTAAAGACAGAGGATCCCTATATTACTCAAGAAGAGGACGAAAATGAGCGTATTGATTTTGATACTTTATATGATCATGGATTCTTTCTGTATGGTTGGGATCTAGAATGGTCACATGAAACTAGCGGAGAACCGATTCAAACGGTAGATAAACTCTTGCAACAGATAGACTATCAATTTACTAACAATAAAACTCAGACGAAAAATCATCTAGTATTGTTGATGCATGATCAAATGTTTGCCGATCATCTAAATGGCAGGGAGAATCTCTCTGCACTGTTCAAAGCATTGAAAGAGGCAGGGTATAAATTATCCACGCTAGATCAATATCCAATTAATCAAAATGACAATAACTGAGGTCAATTCATAAAGTATCTTTAAAACTACAGTCTTTGTTGCAATTATTGGTATGCTTCGCATTATCAATCTAATACAGCATAAGGCATAACATGAACTTCGACTACTACCGGGAAAAAATAACAGAAAGAAAACCGTTCTCCATCGCTTCTGACTGGGGTCAGGGACGAGGCGCTTTTGGTGGTCTTACCGCGGCACTAGTACTGACTTATATTGAGCAAAACATCGCACTGGACGGACGAGATTTACGAACCATCAACGTACACTTTTGTGGTGCGGTGATTGTGGAAGAACTGTGTGAATTTAAACACCGTGTGTTATCAGTGGGTAAATCCATGCTCCAAGTCGAGGGACAATTGTTGCAAGATGGAAAAGTAAAAACCCAGATTGTCGCCTGTTTTGGTACCAAAAGAGAATCTTCCATTAGCGTTTCATACCCCCTGGTGTCTGCTCAAAAATCATTGTCTGAGGCGCTTCAATTTCCATCAGTGAAGGGCTTAACGCCAGCTTTTGTCGGTTACTTTGATCTGCGCGTTACCAGAGGTAGTCTGCCAGGAAGTGGCACCAAAGAGACCAACTTATCCGGCTGGATGCGCTTTAGCGAACCACACAAACCCCTCGATCAAGTGTCAATGCTGGCACTTATTGATGCCTGGCCCCCCGCGGTTATGCCTATGCTAAACAAACCTGCGCCCACCAGTTCTATTACTTGGAACCTCGAGTTTGTGCAACCTAGCCCGGCGCTTCATACAGATGATTATCTGTTTTACAGTTGTGATGTCATTCAAGCGGATCGCGGCTACGCCCACACAGAGGCAAAAATATTTCACCCCGACGGTCAACTGATAGCCTTGAGTCGACAACTAGTTGGCATCTATGATAAACGCAGTTAACAAATTATTGTCACTATAAAAATAAATCTCCCTAAGGGAGAGAGGGTCACACAGTATGATCGCAAAACCACGACCAAGCTCTGAAAAACCACTGGCGGGCATAAAAATACTGGAATTATCTAACATGGTCACCTGTGCACTAGCGAGCATGACCATGGCCGCACAGGGCGCCGAAGTTATAAAAATTGAGCCTCCTGGCAGCGGCGACATAATGCGCCATTTGGGGCATCAAAAGAATGGTATTTCGGCTTTATTTCACGGCTGTAACCGCGGTAAACGCTCGCTGGCAATTGATTTGAAGACACCAGAGGGCCTCGAGGCAGTAAAAGCTCTGGCCGAAGACGCTGACATTCTAATGCATAATTATCGCCCTAACGTTATGGAAAGACTTGGATTGAGTAGCGATATTCTAAGAGCTATTAACCCACGTCTCATCTATGTAGCAGTCACTGGCTTTGGCACTACGGGGCCAAAAGCTGGTGAGCCTGCCTATGATCATGTTATCCAAGGCATGGCGGGATTCACTGATCTGCAAGCACCCGAGGACAACGAATTTAACTATATTCGCACTGTTTTATGCGATAAAGTCACCGCCTATACTGTATGCCAAGCATCAACAGCAGCATTAGTCGCCAGAGCATCCACCAACGCTGGACAGCACATAGATATCTCTATGCTTCATGCCTGTTTAGCCTTTATGTGGCCCGACGGAATGATGCAGTACACTCTGCAAGATAAAGACGTTTTACCTATGTCCCCGATGTCTGATTATTACCAAACCTTAAACTTACATGATGGTGCCATAGCTCTTGCAGCACTCCAAGATTCACATTGGGAAGTGGTATTAAAACTAGTTGGTTACCCAGAGTTACTTGAAGATCCTATTTTTTCCTCAGTGGCTAGCCGTTTAAGCAACATGGCTCGTGTTAACGGGGTTCTTAAGAAACCTCGCACTACTATTGGTGTAGCCAAAGCTTTAGACATATTAAGGGCAGCAGATATTCCCTGCGCCCGTTGTGAACGACGAGATAGCCTTATGGAAAATCTACAGATACAAGCAATTGGGGCATTAGAAACCTATGTTACCGATACTCTGGGCAAGCAAACATTGCCTACACCACCTATTCAATTTGCTGGCGCTGCTACTTCTCAGGCTGAACCCAGCCCCATGCTAGGGGAGCATAGTCGCGCCATACTACTTGAACTAGAGTGGACTGAGACACGCATAAATAGTCTTATTGAGCAAAAAATTCTACAAAGCAAATAAAGGCCCGACAGTCGTTAAACGTAGAACCCAAAACGTTGAACCGAGTCTACACTTAGTGATACCGAACTGTGACGCCTAATAAGCATAATTGAGAGCTAAGAGCTAGGATATCTGCTGCTGAAAGCCCTACATAATCCCATGGATAAAAAATTCCTATCCGGCGGATCACCTCGGCGGATCAAAAGAAAGTTCTATCCTATAACCGCACTTTTTTACAGATAGTGGTTCAACACTACCGACACTGAAATTTGAAAACAGACCCATTGAGCATCAGTGCTTTGGAGGCTGGATTGATTATCAGCGCATCATACTTACTTCAATGGCCTTCGGTGAGGTCATTAGGCGATCATGTCGTACTAAGTTTTTACCCTTGAGTACTATCTCATTATCGGTAGAACCCTAGCAAAAGAATTCAAAAATATATAGTAGCGGTTTTTATACAACCGTTTTTACATTACCTGAATCCCAGCATTCAACGTGATCTGAAAAACACCTGAACTATGGCCGCTCCAGCTCGATATAATCTGCCGAAATGTGGTAGCCATCACCGCCCATCTTGCCAACGGAGTTAATATTAGACTGATTAATAATGCCCTCACTGTATAGGTCATCGCGCACATAAACTGAAATAACATCGAGCAACATAACAGTGCCGGCACCTGGGGTATCGCCAATTGATAGTGAATCCCGCAACTTACATTCGTAGCGAACCGGCGATTGAGCAACCGACAACGGACTGACACTGTGGCTTGACACATAATCCACCGCAGCATGATCAAACTCGCTCTGCTGCCGGGGTAAGCTAGCGCTGGTAGCATTCATAATTTCCAGCAGCTCAGTATTGACAATATTTACCACGCATTCTCCAGTTTCTCTTAAATTTTCTAAGGTGTCCTTACCAAGACCAGTTCTGGGAGTTATCTGGGTATACAGTAATACTGGTGGCGTGCAACTGGCCACTGTAAAAAACGAGTAAGGCGCTAGATTGTCAACGCCATCCTGAGAGCGCGTGCTAATCCATGCTACAGGCCTAGGCGTGACGCCGCCATTTAGTAACCGGTATTTTTCTTGATTACCCAGAGAAGTAATATCAAAATTCATTGTAACTCCAGAAAATTTATGTTCGCAAATGGTATGAGTATCACAGTATATAAGTAGTCAAGAATTAAACAACACTGGTACCAACAAGACAAACGCCTAAAACAAAGTATTATTATGGATCCAGTTAAGGGTTCTCCGAGTCAGCGGCCAAAGCAAAACTAACCAAAGATTTATCCATTGACCTGTGGCAATATAGACAACAATGATTCTTCGACTTGCTCAACAATAGGGCAAGCCTAATAATAACAAAACCTGGGCCGTAACATGGGCAAAGCCTTACTGCATGAACGCCAATTAAGCACTTGGGTAGTGGCTTGGGTGATTTGCCATGTGTGGCTTGTGTATAGTCCAACCAGCTATGCAAAAAACACTGACATGAAGATTCAATTAAGTACGGTGTGTCCGCCTAGCTTTGCTCTTAACAGTAATAACCGTTGTTCACTGCGCCATCTTTATCAGCTTTATGACTCACTACAAGACAGCGGTATTGGCGGTTTAAAAACGGCATTGCCCAAAGCTAGGGATGGCTTCAGCCCCCAACAAATTGATCTGGGTCGATTACTGTTCTTTGATCCCATTTTATCTGCAGACAATAGTGTATCTTGCGCCACCTGCCATAATCCAAAACAAGGATTTGCTGACGGTATGGCACGTAGTGTCGGTATTAATGGCCATATCCAACAACGGTCTGCGCCAACCTTATGGAACAGTACCTTCCTATCATCATTCTTTTGGGACGCGCGAGCTAAAAGTCTTGAAGAACAAGCTCTTGGCCCCCTTTTTAATACTCATGAAATGGGTAACACGCCTAAGCAACTCATGGTTAGTCTCAATAGCACACCTGCCTATAAGAGACTTTTTCAACAGGCTTTTGAAGACCAAGACGCCGCACTTTCTGTAGCCAATGTAATCAATGCATTAACTGCCTTTCAAAGCTCACTTGTTTCACTAAACAGTCGCTATGACCAATATGCCCATGGCTATCATAAGGCATTAACTGACAACGAAATTGCTGGTCTGAATGTGTTTCGGTCATTCGTAGCACGCTGCTCCCAATGTCACACACCACCGCTATTTACTAATCAGCAGATAGCCGTTATTGGCACGCCTGAACCTGAGGGGCTACCGAGAGATATTGGCGCGCAAAATACCTTTGATTCTCCCGTATTGCGTGGTGGTTTTAAAGTGCCCACGCTGCGCAATATTGCACTCACAGCGCCTTATATGCACTCAGGTCGCTTTGAGACATTGCGAGAGGCTGCTGCTTTTTATTCTGGCGGTCGTGGACATGCGGTACCAGAGGAAGAAGCGCTGCTGCTGCATTGGCATATATCTGAGCCCAATTTAACTGAAGATGAAATAGATAGACTGGTAGACTTTATGAAAACCCTCAGTGATGAAAGTCTTACACCTACAACACCAGCGCAGTTACCCTCTGGTCTACCGTTCAAACACTTGGAGATGCCCAATGAAAACATCTAATATGCTAGCTATTGGCTTTGCGATAATTACCTTTGCTCTCGGTTGGCATCTAGGAGGCAATAATCAGGCGGTAACCATTACCAGCAGTCTGGGTGGGAAAAGCTATAACGGCGGCTATGAGGCCAACCAAATATCACAATCTAATGCCGACAGCGCCGTAAAAGTCCGCAATGAACTGGGCAAGACTCACATTATTAATCCCGGAGACTCTATTCAGGCCGCTGTCGAAATGGCAGTCCCTGGAGACACTATTCAAGTGATGCCAGGTACCTATTCCGAAACTGTTTATATCGACAAAGATGATATTCATTTACTGGGTGTTATTGTAGAGGGAGAACGAGCGACTCTTGATGGATTAAAAACCCTCAATGATGCCATTCTGTACTCTGGCAACAATATTATTATCGAAAACTTCAAAATTATCGACTACAAAGGCAATGGCATTATGAGCCAAGCCGGTAACAACTTTGAGATTCGCAACAATGTCATTATTGATACAGGCATTTATGGCATTTTCCCGCAGTTGGGGAAAAACGGTTTAATCGAACACAACGTAGTCTCAGGAATTGCCGATGCCGCCATCTATGTCGGCATGAGTGACAATATTCATGTTGCCTATAACGAGGTATTTAATAGTGTGGCTGGTATCGAAATTGAGAATAGTCGTCATGCTATTGTCGAGCATAATCATACACACAATAATACCGGTGG
>JAQWYJ010000010.1 GCA_029254005.1 Porticoccaceae bacterium
CCCCCCAGTATTACCGCTAATTGATCCCATCTCTGCCAAAAAAAGCAAATGAGATGGAGCTGGCGAGAGGAGTCGAACCCCCGACCGGCTGATTACAAGTCAGCTGCTCTACCAACTGAGCTACGCCAGCATCTCAATAGCGGTGCGCGATTTTAGTGAAAGTTGGCCCTATTAGCAACCTTATCGAGGGTTCTTTTTGTGTTTTTTTTAATGTAGTTAGGTTTAAGGCCAAAATCATTAGCCAAAGTACTCCTAAATAGCTTATTTTAGGTCTGTTGTTCAGCTATCAATAAATGATTAGTCTATAACTTAGCGGGGAATAAAGAAGCACTTTTCTGCTAATTGACCACGCGTCTAAAACATATCAAGATCTAAATTCAACATCGGAAATAGCGAGACCATCTAATACTAGGTGAGGGATAAGCTGCATGGGCAAATTTAACAAAAGCTCCAATGCTGGCGCAGATCCACCAGTTAAAACCACCAGTCCGTCATAATTTTTAGCAAGTTGATTAATGCTGGTAATCACACTAAATCTAACGCCATTATTTACAGCATCACCTGTAGACCTTCCCAATTCAACGCTCGAAGTGCTTGTATACTCAGCCTTTACTTTTTGCGTGCCCTGCCATAATGAGGTGCGTGCAAGATCAAGCCCCGGCAATATATAGCCCCCTAGGTGAAGACCATTTGCTGACACTACATCAATAGTGATAGCGCTACCTGCATCAACCACTATTATTGGCTGATGATATTTTGAATAAGCAGCCACCATAGCTAACCACCGGTCGACACCTAAGGTGTCTGGCGCTAAATAACCGCACTTAACGCCGCCCGCTGAACTTGAAACCACTGCTTGTCTAAGGTTTACACCAAACTCTGACTTAAATTGGTCTTGCAATAGTGTGGCAACCTCATTGGACGACACACTGGCTAGGCGGGCCTGATGGATCTGCGCTTGGCAAGTAAGGTTTAGGCGCCGTTTCTTTAAAATAGATCCAACCGCTTGAACTCCAATGATTTGCTCACCTGAGTTTGAGATAACACGCCATTTTGCATAGCTGTTGCCGACATCAATATCTACAATCATACTTGCTTCCGTAAACTCAACTCTCCACCAATGAAGCGTTTTTCAGCGCCATCTTCAAGCACCATGCGCAGAGCACCAGACTCATCTACACCAATCACGGTCCCGCTTACAGATTCGCGAGGACTTGATATAGTGGCGGGCAAGTTATGCATTAGATCAGCAGCGATCCACTCATTTTGGTAGGCGGAGAATCCCACTCTATGAAATGTCTCTAGGATACCAAAAATATTATCAATTAGACATGCGATGAAACGATTACGAGATACAGGAGTAATAGTCTCTTTTGCAATATCAGTCCAGGCTTGATCGATCGCTTGGCCGGCCGATGTGGGCATATCATGATTGATACCAACTCCAATAACAACCGAACAACCCACACCAGAGCCGCCCACCATTTCCAATAAGATACCACCTAGTTTCCGAGATCCAAGATAAATATCATTTGGCCATTTTAATTTAACCTCGGACAGTCCCATCGTGGTTAAGCTACGGCACACGGCAACTCCAACAGCAAGGCTTAAGCCTTGCAATACCTCACTACTCTCCCTGAAACTCCACACAATGGACATGTATATGTTCGCAGCAAAGGGACTTAGCCATCGATTTCCACGACGTCCAACTCCAGCAGTTTGCTGTTCTGCCAACACCACTAAACCAGAGGCATTGCCGCCCTTCATCTGATCCCGTGCATAACGGTTAGTAGAATCAACGGTGTCCAGTAGAACTAACTTAATCATTTTAGCAGCTTGGATATTTGTTAGACCTGAACTAATCTCACCCTTGTTAAGTAAACTAAAGTGCTGTGGCAGACTATAGTGGCCACTTGGAGACATGACTAAAGGTATATCTAAATGTTTTAATTCGAGCAAAGCGTGCTGGGTTTTCTCACTATTGGCACCAACTATCTTCGACAAATTTTTCAGGGATAAGCCACCGTGTTCACCATAACTCTCTAGGGAACTTAAGACATCAAGCGCTAATGGTGAAGCTATCATTATGAATTCACTTCTAATAACAGGTATGATCCAGTATTGCGCCACACAAACCAAATACCTAATACAAACAGGAAGCCGCCAAAGACTTGTTTCAATTGCTGCTCATTGGCTTTGTGAGCCAGCTTCGCCCCCAATCGGGCAAATGGCATACTGGTGATAATAATACCGATCCACGCAGGTATGAAAATATAGCCGACAACCATATCAGGTAGAATAGTGGAACTTAGGTCCCTTGAGCCATTAATAATTGACGCGGTAAGCGCTATGAAAAACCCACCCACAGCAGCAACACCAATAGCCCGATGTATTTGAACGCCAGAATAGGTTAACAATGGCGTAGTAAACATGCCACCACCAACACCAAAAAGTGCTGACATACCACCAACTACTACCCCTAATGAAGCCAACCATCCCGGGTATGGCAGCGTAGAGGGCTCAGCCACAGTTCGATACACCATCATCTGCAACCCAATGATGATAAGAAAACCACCCAGAAGGAGCTGCAACAGCATGCCTTCAATCACTATGAAAAAAGACGTTCCTAACAAGGTACCCACTATAATTCCGGGAACAAAAAACTTGATCAAACCAAGATCAATCGCCCCTTTTTGATAATGAGTAAAAATTGAACTAACCGAACTCACAGCAATGCAAGCTAAGGACGTGGCTATGGCTAAATGAGTTGCTACACTACTAGGAATATCCTGGGCCGCAAATGACAAGAGCAGAATGGGCACGATAACGGTACCACCACCGACCCCAAATAAACCGCTCACAAGACCAGCAAAAGATCCTAGAGCCAAGTAAATAAAATACTCCATGCGTTTTCCAAAATCAGTACGCTGTATTAGTTCCCAAAAACTACATAGGCCTGTGGGCGAAGAGTATACCGATTATCCAACCCGCTTAACACTTCTAACCACAACTAAGAGTATATATTCGAAACCTAATCAATGAAAAAACCCCAGCCGATATACGACTGGGGTTCTTAATTAGAAGCCTGGCGATGACCTACTCTCACATGGGGAAACCCCACACTACCATCGGCGATGAACCATTTCAC
>JAQWYJ010000016.1 GCA_029254005.1 Porticoccaceae bacterium
CCCCCCAATGTAACAGGTAGTCTTCATATTGGTCATGCCTTGCAGCACGGTATCATGGATGCTCTAACTCGCTATGCTCGGATGAAGGGTAAAAATACGCTCTGGCAAGTCGGGACCGATCATGCTGGCATTGCAACGCAAATGGTTGTAGAGAGAAAGCTGGCCGCAGAGAACCGACCGGACAGAAAAACTCTTGGCCGAGATGCGTTTATAGACGAGATATGGAAGTGGAAATCTCATTCTGGCGGCACTATTACCCAGCAAATGCGTCGATTAGGAAACTCCGTTGACTGGAAGACTGAGCGATTTACCATGGATGAGGGCTTTTATGCTGCCGTTCAGGAGGTCTTTATTCGTCTTTATGAATCGGAACTTATTTATCGAGGAAAACGACTTGTTAACTGGGATCCAAAACTGCACACGGCTATTTCTGACTTGGAAGTTGAAAATCGAGAAGTTAAAGGCAAAATGTGGTATCTGCGATATCCACTGGCCGATGGTGTCAAAACTGCTGATGGAAAGAACTACATTGTGGTTGGCACAACGCGGCCAGAAACTATGCTGGGAGATACCGGAGTTGCCGTCAATCCAGATGATGAGCGTTACAAAAGCTTGATTGGAGCGTCAGTTACATTACCTCTGGTCGGCAGAAAAATTACCATCTTCGCAGATGATTATGCAAGTATGGAAAAAGGCACGGGGTGCGTCAAAATAACACCTGCTCACGACTTTAATGATTACGATGTTGGTCAAAGACACGAGTTAGCGATGATCAATATACTGACCACCAATGGCGATATTCGTCAAACCCCAGAATGTGTAAATAGTGATGGCACTGACAATTCAGAACTTGATGCAACTATTCCCGAGAAGTACCAAGGTATGGAGCGATTTGCAGCCAGAAGAGAAATTATTGCCGATTTTGACACCTTGGGCCTATTAGAGTCCGTACAAGAAAACGATATGACCGTACCTTATGGTGATAGAGGTGGCGTAGTCATTGAACCTCTACTGACAAACCAATGGTATGTGGATGCTAAAAAACTTGCCATACCCGCTATTGAAGCGGTGGAAGATGGTCGAATAAAATTTGTTCCACAACAGTATGAAAACATGTATTTTTCATGGATGCGGAATATTCAAGACTGGTGTATTTCAAGGCAACTGTGGTGGGGACATCGCATTCCAGCTTGGTATGATGAGACAGGTAAAGCTTATGTTGGCCGTAGCGAAAGTGACGTTCGTCTAAAATACAGCCTTGGAGATATACCGCTGACCCAAGATGAAGATGTATTAGACACATGGTTTTCTTCAGCTTTATGGACCTTTGCCACTCAGGGTTGGCCTGAAAATACTGATCGTCTAAAAACATTTCACCCAACAGATGTTCTTGTCACTGGCTTCGATATAATCTTCTTTTGGGTAGCTCGAATGGTGATGATGACTATGGAGCTGGTTAAAGACGAAGATGGTCAGCCGCAAGTACCCTTCAAAACGGTATTTGTCACAGGCCTCATAAGGGATGAACAAGGTCAAAAAATGTCAAAGTCTAAGGGTAATGTGCTTGACCCACTAGATATGATTGATGGCATAGATATTGATAGTTTAGTGGCCAAACGCACTGGCAATATGATGCAGCCAAAACAGGCTGAAAAAATTGCCAGCCGCACTCGAAAACAATTTCCCGAAGGCATAGAGGCCAATGGTTCTGATGCTCTGCGATTCACCCTTTGTGCCCTGACATCCACTGGTCGTGATATTAACTGGGACATGAAGCGTCTTGAGGGTTATCGTAACTTTTGTAACAAAATATGGAACGCCTCGCGCTATGTTTTAATGAATGCTGAAGGTCATGACTGTGGTCAGCATGCGAAAGACTATAAACTAAGCCTTGCCGATCGATGGATAATCTCTAGACTACAACAGGCCGAACATGAAGTAACAAATGCCATTGAAAATTATCGATTTGATCTAGCAACCCAGGCTCTTTATGATTTCATCTGGAATGAATACTGTGACTGGTACTTAGAACTGTCAAAGCCGGTTCTTTGGGACGAAAACGGTGATCCTCAATTAAAAATTGGCACCCGCCGCACATTGGTTAATGTGTTAGAAGTGACACTGCGACTAGCCCATCCTCTACTTCCATTTATTACTGAAGAAATCTGGCAAAACGTTGCACCTTTGGCGGGCATTACTGTCACTAGTGATAGCACTATTATGCTCCAACCTTTTCCCGTTGCTGATGATAAACTGATCGATCAAGCCGCACTTGAAGATATCAATTGGTTAAAGAGCGTGATCTTAGGCATCCGAAGTATTCGTGGAGAAATGAATATCTCCCCGGCGACGTCCCTAAATGTCTTTATCACTAATGGTGGTGATCATGACCAGCGACGCGTAGAAGAAAATCGTCAATTTCTCAGTAAACTGGCAAATCTAGCAAGCGTTACCTGGCTTGAAGACCAAAGCAAAGCACCACTTAGCGCCACCGCCCTTGCTGGTGAACTAGAAATTTTAGTCCCCATGGCAGGGTTAATTGACGTAGATGCCGAACTGGCGCGACTAGATAAAGAAATCGACAAACTCACAACAGACACTGACAAACTTATCATGAAACTTAGTAACGAAAAGTTTGTGAGTAAAGCACCTCCAGAGGTGGTAGCAAAAGAGCGCCAAAAACGTGCCGAACTCGAAAGCTCTCTGGGCCAACTCAACCAAAAACGCCTAGCCATTGCTAATTTGGCGTAACCTTTAGTGTCTAATCAATTAAATGTGCAACAACAGGCTGCATTAAAGTATATCGATGGTCCACTATTGGTCTTAGCAGGCGCTGGTAGCGGCAAAACTAGTGTTATAACTCAAAAAATTGCCTATTTGGTGAGCCAATGTGACATCCCTGCCAGAAATATAGCTGCGGTTACCTTTACCAACAAGGCAGCGCGAGAAATGAAAGCTCGGGTCAACCAGCTAATGCCTAAAGACAAATGCAAAGGCTTAACTGTTTCAACCTTCCATAATTTGGGTTTAAATATAATTCGCACTGAAATTAAAACACTGGGTTTCAAACTAGGGTTTTCAATTTTAGATCAAGAAGACTGTCGCAACTTATTGAAAGAACTGATGGTAAAGCACAGTGAACTTGATGACAAACTCATCGATACAGTACAAAACACCATTTCTAATTGGAAAAATAAGTTACTTGAACCGACTCAGGCTGTGAGCGCTGCTGACAGTACAGGAGAGCAGGGCATAGCAATGGTTTATGAACGGTATCAACGTGCACTAAAAGCCTATAATGCTGTAGATTTTGATGATCTTATTATGATCCCGGTAATGCTATTTAAGCATCATCCAGACGTGTTAAATAAGTGGCAGCGACGTATCCGTTATTTATTAGTCGACGAATATCAAGATACTAATCTTGCTCAATATGAACTAGTAAAAACTCTTGTAAATGAAAAACATGCCCTTACCGTGGTTGGTGATGACGATCAGTCCATTTATGCATGGCGAGGTGCACGGCCTGAAAATTTAATGCAGCTAAAAGAGGATTTTCCCGGTCTAGAAATTATAAAACTAGAGCAAAATTATCGCTCTACAGGCCGAATTCTTCGGGCTGCAAACACTCTTATTGACAATAATCCGCACCTTATTAACAAGCGGCTTTGGAGTGAGTTAGGACCCGGCGATCCACTGCGAAGTATCAGCTGTGAGAACGAAGACAATGAATGTGAAAGAGTGGTCAACGAAATTATTGATATGCGTTTGAAACGTCGCTGTAAATATAGCGATTTTGCAGTTCTCTACCGCGGTAATTATCAGGCTAAATTGGTCGAAATTAAGCTCCAGGCGCAGAGTATTCCCTACGAAATCACCGGCGGTCAGTCGTTTTATGCCAAAACTGAAATCAAAGATGTTATGGCCTACCTGAGATTAATTATAAATCATGACGATGATAATGCATTATTGCGTATCATCAATACGCCTAGACGCCAAATTGGCCCAACCACACTGGAGAAACTTGGCAATTATGCCAACCAACGCGGACTATCACTGTATGCCGCAATTGATGAAATTGGCCTTAGTGCAAGCATGCCAGATAATAACTTAAAGCGTCTAAAAAACTTTAAACAGTGGATAGAAGGTGTAAGTAAGCACGTCTATCAAAGTAATCCAGTGACAGCAATCAATGAGATGCTTAATGATACCGACTATCTTGGTTGGTTGCATCAAAATGCAAGTAGTGATCATGTAGCCCAGAAACGCTGGGATAATGTCAATTTTTTAATAACGCAACTTAGTCAGGTGCTTAAAAATGACTCCGTAGATAATGAGCAAGATGACGAGGATGTTGCCATTGAGAACGCGATCGCAAAACTAATTCTAAGAGACATACTAGACAGAGAGGAAGAAGAATCGGCCGATGATAAGGTTCAACTAATGACTCTGCATGCAGCAAAAGGGTTAGAGTTTTTGCATGTATTCATGATTGGTATGGAAGAAGACATACTCCCCCATAGAAATAGCGTTGAAGGCGGGCAAATTGAAGAGGAAAGACGCCTTGCCTACGTTGGTATAACCAGAGCACAGCGCACACTCACCATGACTGGTGCGCGACAACGCACCCAATTTGGGGATACATCAAGTACAACTCCCAGTCGCTTTATCGATGAATTGCCAGAGGAAGATCTTATCAAAATAGGCGGAAACGCACAGAGCAGTCCAGAAGATAACCGCGTAAAAGGCGAAGAATCCTTAGCTGCACTTAAGTCTTTATTTGGCTGAGCAGATAACTAAAGGCCACTATTTACGCGTACACGCAGCTCTTTACCTGGCTTAAAATAAGGTACGAATTTACCACGCAAGTCGACCGCGTCACCGGTTTTAGGATTGCGACCAATTCTTGCGGATCGATAGTGCAGTGAAAAACTACCGAATCCGCGAATTTCTACACGCTGATTATTAGACAGGGTCAAAGCCATTCGTTCTAATATCATTCTAACTGCAAGTTCAACATCTTTTTGAGGTAATTGATCTTGGCTGGATGCTATTTTTTCAATCAGTTCAGATTTGGTCATACGTTTTCACGTCACAAAAGGTTTTTAGTAAATTAGTGATTGATCTTATTGATGTTTTAAAATAATTCAAGTAATACTTAGTGTTATTTTAGGTTTTCAAAAAAAAGGGTGGCAAAGCCACCCTTTTTTCAATTTACACTGCTTACTTGTCCATCTGCGCTTTGATCAAATCACCAATCGTTGTTGGTGAAGCAGCTGATGGTGATTCGGCTTCAGTATTACGATGAGCTTTAACCGCAGCCTTCTCTTCAGAGACATCTTTAGCCTTAATAGACAGGTTAATAACGCGGTTCTTTCGGTCAACATTAATCACTTTGGCTTCGACTTCTGCGCCTACAGTAAGAACATGTCGAGCATCATCGATCTTCTCTCGAGACAGTTCTGAACTCTTCAATGATGCCTCAATACCGTCTGCTAAGGTGATAATAGCACCTTTTGCATCAACCTCTTTCACGGTACCAGTAACGATTGCTCCTTTGTCATTTTCATCGGCATAGTTACTAAATGGATCATCAGAAAGTTGTTTAATACCCAATGAAATACGCTCTCTTTCAGCATCGATACTCAACACAACAGTCTCTACTTCTTCACCTTTCTTGAAGTTTCGAACCGCTTCTTCGCCCGTCTCATCCCATGAGATATCAGACAGATGCACCAAGCCATCAATACCACCGTCTAAACCAATAAAGATACCAAAGTCAGTGATCGACTTGATATTACCCGAAACTTTATCGCCCTTCTCTTTAGTCCCAGCAAAATCATCCCAAGGATTGGTGAAACATTGTTTAATACCCAGTGAGATACGACGACGTTCTTCATCAATATCAAGAACCATAACTTCGACTTCTTGACCAAGATCAACAATTTTAGATGGGTGAACATTCTTATTGGTCCAATCCATTTCTGAAACGTGAACCAATCCTTCAACGCCATCTTCAAGCTCAGCAAAACAACCATAATCGGTAAGATTAGTAATAGTCGCTTTAACTCGCGCTCCTTCTGGGTAGCGTCCTTTGATGTCACCCCAAGGATCCTCTCCCATCTGCTTCATACCAAGAGATACACGATTGCGCTCACGGTCGAACTTCAAAACCTTAACATCAATTTCATCACCTACATTGATCATCTCCGAAGGATGTTTAATACGCTTCCAGGACATGTCCGTAATGTGCAGCAGACCATCAATTCCACCTAAATCAACAAAAGCACCGTAATCGGTAAGGTTCTTAATAACGCCCTTCAGTGACGCACCCTCTTCCAAGTTAGCCAGTAACTCATCACGCTCAGCTGAATTGGCACTCTCCATAACTGCACGACGACTCACTACAACGTTATTACGCTTGGCATCAAGCTTGATAACTTTAAACTCTAGATCAATATTCTCTAGATGGGTTATCTCGCGCAATGGACGTACATCAACAAGCGAACCCGGTAAAAACGCACGCAAACCACGCACATCAACAGTGAAGCCACCCTTAACTTTGCCACTGATTACGCCGATAACAACTTCATCCGCTTTATGTGCAGCTTCAAGCTCAATCCAAGATTCAGCACGTCGTGCTTTTTCACGAGACAGTTTGGTAGCTCCAAACCCGTCTTCAACAGCTTCCAGTGCTACTTGCACCTCATCACCGATGACGACTTCAACCTCGCCCTTGTCATTGTAAAATTGGTCTATAGAAATAACGCCTTCAGATTTTAATCCGGCGTGCACAGTAACCCAGTCTTTGTCGATATCAATAATTACGCCAGTAATAATAGCGCCGGGATTCATCTCAACGGTTTTGAGACTCTCTTCAAATAAATCTTGGAAATTTTCAGTCATGAAAGGTACCTAAGGTATGACAGAGACTCTGATTTTTAATCACCAGTTAATCTCTTTTTTCCGCAATGCCAGATTATGCGGGTCAATTAAAGTTAAGGTTTGTAGCAGAAAAAGCTGGCGACTGCTGACTCACCCGTTAAGTTAAATTCTAATGTAGACCTTTGAAGTCGATAATAGAGAGTATCGTCTCTAAGACTTCTTTTGGGTCCATATGAGATGTATCAAGCTCGATTGCGTCGTCTGCCGCAATCAAAGGAGACACTTCTCTTTTCATATCTCTTTCATCTCTTGCCCTAACCTGCTCAGCAAGGGCGCGCAGACTAACATTTTCACCCTTTTCTAGCAACTCTTTATGGCGCCGTGACGTACGTTCCTCAACACTGGCTGTGAGGTATATTTTTAAATCGGCCTCAGGAAATACCACGGTTCCCATATCTCGGCCATCAGCCACTAATCCATCACCAACAGCAAAAGCCCTCTGACGCTTAAGTAAAGCTTCGCGCACCTCATGGTAAGCAGCAATTTGCGATGCATTTGCACCCGTTTGTTCAGAGCGTAATTCAGTCGTAACATCTTCAGACTCTAACAAAACACTAAACTGTCCCTGCGTAGATGTTTTAAAGCAAACATCCATATGCTCGGCAATCAAAATCAAATCATCTTTATTATCGAGTGCCAGTTTGCGTCTTGAGGCGGCAATACTCAGTATTCTGTACAAGGCACCACTATCAAGATAATGGTAGGATAATTTTTCCGCTAACATCCGACTTACTGTCCCTTTACCGGATCCACTAGGACCATCAATTGTTATTATTTTAGTCATCTCTGGGCTCCACCCCTATCACCAAGCCGATCGCTCTTGCAGTCTCGATAAAGTCAGGAAAAGACGTGGCCACATTATTGCACTCTTCGATGGTTATCTCGCCATGCGCACGTAAACCGGCGATCGCAAAGGCCATAGCAATGCGATGATCATGGTGACTTGAGACATGACCTTGACCCAACGTACCACCGACAATAACAATGCCATCTGCAGTGGGAGTCGCGTCAATCCCAAGAGTTACAAGACCATCTGCCATACTTTGGATTCGATCACTTTCCTTGACTCGCAATTCCTCTGCCCCAGTCAATCGGGTAATCCCCTCGGCACATGCAGCAGCGATAAACAGGACAGGAAATTCATCAATTGCCAAGGGAACTTGGTCCTTAGGAATCTCAATACCCTGCAGAGGCGCGTATTGGATACGAATATCAGCTACTGGCTCACCGCCCACTTCCACTGCATTAGTTAAATGTATCGCTGTACCCATTTGACGAAGAATATTAATTACACCAATGCGCGTCGGATTAATCCCAACATGGCGTAAAGTGATATCAGAACCTGGTGTAATAGCTGCCCCTACCATGAAGAAGGCTGCTGAGGATATATCAGCGGGCACATCAATTCTTGTTCCCTGCAGTGCGCCACCTCCAGTCAGTGACGCCACACTGTCAGCAGCAGAAACAGTATAACCAAACCCTTGCAACATTCGCTCAGTATGATCTCGAGTGGGGGCTGGCTCGGTGACAGCGGTTACACCTTTAGCATAGAGCCCAGCTAGCAAAACGCAAGACTTTACCTGAGCACTAGCCATTGGCATATCATAATGTATTGCCTGCAGAGTCTGGCCACCAGTTATTTTAAGCGGCGGCGTTCCATTTTGAGATGTCTCAATACGCGCTCCCATCGCCCTTAGGGGGTCCGCAACACGACCCATCGGGCGACCCGTCAAAGAGATATCGCCAATTAATTCTGTATCAAAGGACTGACCAGCTAATAAGCCACTTAACAATCGAATAGATGTACCGGAATTACCCATATTTAAAGGTTTAGCTGGCGCCTTTAGACCCTTCAAACCAACCCCATGCACAACAACTCGACCCTGATCTGGACCTTCGATAACAACACCCATTTCTCTAAATGCACGTAGGGTTGCTAAACTATCTTCGCCCTCTAAGAAGCCTGTGATTTCAGTCATTCCCTCAGCAATAGATGAAAGTATAATTGATCGATGAGACATCGATTTATCGCCAGGCACGCGCAAAATTCCCCGCCCATGCCCTCCTGGAGTGACTCGGTAATTAATAATTTTATCGGTCATTGAACCCTGCATTGTGTTAGTTTCAAGTAATTTACCAAAGTGGTTACGCGCATCTCTAGCACGGGTAAAGACGTCCATCAAATAATCTGCATCACTTTCATCAATTGCCTTACGTAACATTTGAAAGCTGCCCATGACTTCATCCAGCACATGCAGAATAGATTGCTGATTTGCAAGTGCTATATCCCGCCACATCACCGGGTCACTGGCTGCTATTCTAGTGAAATCTCTAAAACCGCCAGCAGCATAGCGGAAAATTTCTCTGTTATCGCCCATAGATGCCAGTGTATCTACCAATGAATAAGCAAGAAAATGCGGTAAGTGACTGGTCGCCGCTAAAATAACGTCATGATCCTGAACATTCATCGTGGTGACAATGCCACCGACGCCCGACCAGAGTTTACTTACTAAAAAAAAGTGTTCTGTATCGGCTGATCCGTGCGGAGTTAAAATTACTCGATGATTTCTAAATAAATGCTTATCAGCAGCAGTAACACCACTTTTTTCAGACCCTGCAATAGGGTGACCAGGCACGAATTGTTCAGGAAGTTCACCATAAACGTCCCTCAAGGCATCTACCACAGAACCTTTAACACTGGCCACATCTGTGATAGTTACATCTTTTGAAAGCAGCCGATGACAATCAGCCATTACTACAGGGACAGATAAGGTAGGCACGCCTATAACCACAACATCGCCCGATGTTAACTGTGGCGCTACTGAGGCTAAATCTTGATAAGCCTCATCAACAATAGACAAGTCCATCGCCAGCTCAAGGGTAGAGCTGCGACGGGAAATTCCTATTACAGTATTAACAAGCCCTATACTTTTAGCCGCCGAGGCCAAACTGGAACCAATCAAACCAAGCCCTATGATTACCAGGCGATTAATACGAGGCTTATCAGTTGCTAAGATGGGCATAAGGCAGCCTCACATTGAGTTGTTAAATTCATAATAGGACTAATTAAAGGACCGCTCGAGGGTAAGATCCAAGCACCTTGAGCTCTGAAACCTCAACAGCAAGCTCCTTGAGCACTTCAATTACAGCAGCATCCTCAACATGCCCCACAAAATCTATAAAAAACACGTAGGACCATTTACTGCTGCGAGATGGACGAGACTCCAGACGTGTCATATCAACATTATGCCGACGAAAGGGCTCTAATAAGTTATGTAATGCACCAGGCTTATTATTGGTCGATACCACAATAGACGTTCTATCATCACCACTAGCGGGAACCGTTTCACGACCTATAATCAAAAAACGAGTTGAATTGTCAGGACGATCCTCAATTTTGTCCCACAACTTTTCCAGTTTATAAAGCTCGCAGGACATATCCCCTGCAATAGCCGCAGAATTCCACTCTCCTTGGACTCGCTTAGCGGCCTCAGCATTGCTGCTGACCGCGACCCGCTCTATATTGGGATACTTCGAATTCAACCACTGCCGGCATTGCGCTAATGACTGTGCGTGAGAATAAACACGAGTTATATTATCATTGTTGGTATTCTTGCCCACCATGAAGTGATGGTGAATTCTCAGCTCGACTTCGCCACAGATTTTAATAGAGGAATCCATAAAACTGTCCAAAGTGTGACTGATAACACCCTCTGTGGAATTTTCAACTGGCACCACACCATAATTACAAGCACCAGCTAAAACTTCACGAAAAACCTCATCAATCGCAGACATCGGGACGCTGATGGCTGCATCACCAAAATGTTTTAGTGCTGCCTCTTGGGTGAAGGTGCCCTCTGGACCAAGAAATGCAACTTTGATTGGCTGCTCAAGTGCCAAACAAGCGGACATTATCTGGCGAAATAGACGAGCCATATCTTCATTGTCCAGAGGACCTGTATTAGATTCCATCACTCGCCGAAGAACCTGCGCCTCTCTCTCAGGCCGATAATAGGCCGTATCACCCAAGCCTTTTTTTACCTTGGCCACCTGTTGGGCAAAATTGGCACGCTGGCTAATGTTCTCCATAATTTGAACATCCAAGGCATCAATTTTAGCCCTTAAGTCTAATAATGGATTTTGTTTAGACATAAATTACTGCTCCATCGCCACTATTTAATTTTCCAGCACTTACTCTGCAGAGGGCACTTTATCGGTCGCTTCAACATCTTGCACTGCATCTGAAGTCAGCTCTTCCTCTTCACCCGGCTCGGAAATCCGCGCCAAGCTGACCAAACTTTCATTTTCTTTAAGACGAATAATTCGCACACCCTGGGTGTTTCTGCCGACCACCGAGACCTCATCACCACGAGTTCGCACCATGGTACCCTGATCGGAAATAAGCATTATTTCATCCCCTGAAAACAGCTGGGTCGCACCCACCAGCGGCCCATTTCGCTCACTGGCTTGAATCGCTATCATCCCTTTGCCACCACGGCCTTTGGTAGGAAACTCATCGACACTGGTACGCTTCCCATAACCATTTTCACAAACCGTTAACAAAAATCCATCTTGCTCCGGTATAACCATAGAAATAACATCATGACCCTCAGGCAATCGCATACCGCGCACACCTTTTGACACTCGACCCATCGCTCTGGCATCCGTGCTTGCGAAACGAACGGCTTTTCCCTCTGAGCTAAATAACATAACATCGCTGTTATCATCAATGATAGCGGTCCCAACAAGGTGATCTCCGTCCACAAGGTCTACAGCGCGCAAGCCGACACTACGAGGGCGAGAATATTGATCCAACGAGGTCTTCTTTACCGTGCCATTAGCTGTTGCCATAAGTACAAACTTATCCTCACTATACTCCTCTACCGGCAATATTGAGCTGATTCGTTCTCCATCATCCAACGGTAGTAAATTAACAACTGGACGGCCACGAGAATTACGACCTGCAATAGGTATTTGGTAGACCTTCAACCAATAGACCTTGCCTAAGTTGGTAAAACATAAAATTGTTGTGTGAGTGCTGGCAACCAGCAGATGCTCGACAAAATCCTCGTCCTTAACCGCAGTGGCTGATTTGCCCATACCACCACGTCGTTGAGCCTGATAATCACTCAAAGGCTGTGTTTTTGCATACCCACCGTGGGATATAGTTACAACACGATCTTCTTCGGTTATCAAATCCTCCACGGTTAAATCATGCATAGATTCAATAATTTCAGTACGTCGCTGATCTCCAAACTCTTCCACGATCGCCTCAAGCTCTTCACGAATCACCGACATAAGTCGTACAATATCCCCCAGAATATCTTGATAATCGGCGATCTCTTCAAGCTTGACCGCAAACTCATCAATAATTTTGTCATGTTCCATGCCCGTCAATCGGTGCAGGCGAAGCTCTAGGATGTCTTTAGCCTGCTCAGGCGAAAGGAAGTATTGTTCATCGCGTAAACCATAATGCGCCTCAAGCCAATCCGGACGGGCCGCCTCTGGACCTGCCCGATCCAACATTTGCAGCACAGAACCAGGATTCCACCCGCGTGCCACAAGCGCCTCTCGGGCTTCTGCAGGGGTAGTAGAGGTCTTGATTAACGCAATAATTTCATCAATATTTGCCAAAGCAATGGCAAATCCTTCCAATGTATGAGCCCGTTCACGCGCTTTTCGAAGCAGATAGATAGTTCTGCGCGTAACAACCTCTCGACGATGCCGAACAAATGCTTCGAGCATCTGTTTGAGGTTTAAAATTTTTGGCTGTCCATCAACTAGAGCAACGACATTGATTCCAAAAACACCCTGGAGCTGTGTATGAGCATAGAGGTTATTAAGCACCACATCGCCCATTTCTCCACGTTTTAATTCTATAACGATGCGCAGTCCATCTTTGTCTGACTCATCACGTAATTCAGAAATACCCTCAATTTTCTTTTCTTTCACCAATTCGGCAATACGCTCAATCAAACGTGCTTTGTTTAGTTGGTAGGGAATCTCTGTGACAATTATCGTCTCTCGGCGGGTTTTCTCATCGACCTCGATGTCTGCTCGAGCTCGCATGTATATACGCCCACGGCCGGTGCGGTAGGCTTGCACAATACCTGCTTTGCCATTGATGATCGCGCCTGTCGGAAAATCAGGACCTGGAATGTACTCCATTAACTCCTCTACGGTGATATCACTGTTATCAATTAAGGCCAAACACCCCTTTACTACCTCAGTGAGGTTATGAGGAGGAATATTAGTAGCCATACCAACCGCAATACCTGAACTACCATTAACTAAAAGATTAGGAACTCGAGTAGGCAAAACTACTGGTATCTGCTCGGTCTCATCATAATTGGGCGCAAAATCGACCGTATCTTTTTCTAAGTCTTGAAGCAACGCATGAGCCATTTTAGTCATACGTATCTCGGTATACCGCATTGCCGCGGCGCGATCACCATCTACCGAGCCAAAATTTCCCTGTCCATCCACCAGCATGTAACGCAACGAAAAAGGTTGAGCCATACGAACAATTGTTTCATAGACCGCAGAATCGCCATGAGGGTGATATTTACCGATCACATCGCCAACCACCCTTGCTGACTTTTTATATGCCTTATTCCAGTCATTACTCAACTCGTTCATAGCAAACAATGCCCGCCTGTGCACAGGCTTTAACCCATCACGCACGTCGGGGAGTGCCCTACCCACGATAACGCTCATTGCGTAATCTAAATAAGACTGTTTGAGCTCATCTTCGATATTAACCGGAACAACTTCTTTCGCTAAATCACTCATAATTTATTGTTATTTCCTGAGTTATTGACATCTTTTTACTAATCGATAACAGCAGCGGTCGTACTGTAAAACCTCACAGTAATTCATTAAGCAAATAGGTCGCTGCACACGTTAAAATAGTACCATAGTCAGGGTTAAAATGTGGTTTTTATTGCGCTCAATGCCGCACAAAATCAGTGAAATACAAGCTAGCTCGAAATTAAACAGGCGCCTTGATTAGGCCATCGAAATTTCGATTGATCAACGTAGAGTCCTGGCACTTGCCAAACTTAAAACATACAAATTCATAACCTACAAAATGTCACCACACAGCACCTAAAACGTACCGATATGAGCACCAACTTAAACAGTGGGTGACTATGCACAACCGCTATCTCGGCAACTATTAATAATTAACACTAATGCTTTCAAGATATATTTTCTTGGTCAACAACGCTATATAATCTAAAATGTGTTAGGTTTAGGTCAATGACTAAAGCACAGAGCCACTAAGATACAAAGGCTTGGCATACCCAGGTTGATCCAGCGAGCGACAATCCAGCGTAACCGAGCATGAGACTGAAGACGTAAAGACAAAGACAAAGACAAAGATAAAGATAAAGATAAAGATAAAGATAAAGATAAAGATAAAGATAAAGATAAAGATAAAGATCATATTAATCTAAG
>JAQWYJ010000019.1 GCA_029254005.1 Porticoccaceae bacterium
TTTGGTGGAGCCTAGCGGGATCGAACCGCTGACCTCAACACTGCCAGTGTTGCGCTCTCCCAGCTGAGCTAAGGCCCCAAAATCGAAACCGCATGATAGGGATGAGCTGATATCAAGTCAAGAAAAAATCCACAGCAGACAACTCATTCAGTTCAATTGCTGATAGGCTTTTTCCAGTTTCTTTAACTTCTTTTTACCAACCCCACCTAGCAACTCGATTGCATAGCGCAAACGTGCACGAGACATATCCGCACCCAGCAATTTCATTGAATCCATCACTGAAATTGATGCGTTACTCCCAGCAATAGCAATAAACAGCGGTGCTAAGAAAGGCTTTAGCTTGAGACCCATCGAATCAGAAACGTTCTTAAGCGCTTCAAAAATAGTCTCTCGCTGCCAATTTTGGACTGACTCTAATCGCCATAATGAGTATTGTAGAACCTCTAAGAGTTGCTCCTCCTCAACATACGCCGACCTGAGCTGTTCTGCACTAATGGGGAGCATACCAGAAACAAGGTAGTTACCCAGAGGAGCTATATCAGACAAGGTTTCCATGCGCTGTTTAGCAAAGGGTAAAAAAGCCAGCAAGGTTTCGCGATTTAGCGCCCATTCTTGGAGCCTATCAGCAAGTTGCTCATCACTTAATTCTTCGCGGATCCACAGGCCGTTAAGCCAGTCTAACTTTTCCACATCAAACACTGGCCCGCCTAACGACACTCGTTGAATGTCAAACACAGCGAGCATTTCATCAAAAGTAAATTTTTCTCGCTCATCAGGCATGGACCAGCCCATTCGGCCGAGATAATTTAGCATTGCTTCGGGAAGATAGCCCATACGCTGATAGAAAAGAATACTGGTAGGATTTTTTCGTTTGGATAACTTACTTTTATCCACATTTCGCAACAATGGCAAGTGACAAAAAATCGGCACGTCCCACCCAAAATATTGATACAACAAAATATGCTTTGGCGCAGAGTTGATCCATTCTTCACCGCGAATGACATGACTAATTTCCATCAAATGGTCATCCACCACATTAGCTAAATGGTAGGTAGGCATACCGTCGGCCTTAAGCAAGACTTGCATGTCCACCTGCGCCCAGTCAATGGAAATTTCCCCGCGCAACATATCGTTAAAGTGACACTGCCCTTCTCTGGGGACGCGCAGTCGAACAACATAGGGCTCTCCCGCTGCCAATCGCCGATCAATCTCTGCCGGACTGAGATTGGCACAACGCCCGTCATAACCTAAAGGCTGTTTGTTGGCCAATTGTTCTGCGCGTAGTTGTTCCAATCGCTCTGGAGTACAAAAACAGCGAAATGCGTAGCCATCAGCGATCAGTTGATCCGCATACTTTCGGTAGATCTCAGATCGTTCACTCTGCCGATAAGGACCTTTGACGCCACCGATATCTGGGCCTTCATCCCAACTCAGACCCAGCCATTTAAGCGCATCCAAAATAGCTTTTTCTGATTCAGGGGTGGAGCGCTGCTGATCAGTATCCTCTATACGCAATAAAAACTCACCACCTTGGCTATGCGCAAATGCCATATTAAACAGAGCCACATAGGCAGTCCCGACATGAGGATCACCTGTTGGTGATGGCGCAATTCGTGTACGAACAGTCATGGTAGATTCCAATTATTAAGTAATCATAACGAGTGCTAACAGCACTCTGAGTCGACGCATTTTAGAACACAAACTACCATTTGTCGCGCCAAGATCGCAATGCCACAAAAACCGCTTGATCTGTACCTTCACTGCAATTTACTGATGCCCTTATTACTGGGTTATTTAACCTAAAAAAAGTATTCAACTTCCGCTCATCACCTATCGTTGTGGTTAATGGTTGAACAGCGGGATCCGCCGCTACTGCTCGCACCAACCATTGTTGAGCATCAGCATTGTCAGGTTCCATACTCAAAGTGAAACGCAAGTTATTCTCTAGATATTCATGCCCGGGATAGACCTTCACTCCATCATCAAGACCATGAAATTGTTCAACAATAGTGGTGTACATCACCTCAGCATCGCCCCCATTACTGCAATTACCCACACCTGCATTAAATAATGTATCTCCGGTAAAGACAGCACTTGGTTGACCCTGAATAATCACCAAGAAACAAAGATGCGCGAAGGTGTGCCCAGGAGTATTTAATACACGCAGTTGAGCTGCAGATTCAAGTTCGATGAGCTCTCCTGTTACTAGCACACGAGTCAATCCCGGAATTTTTCCACGCCCATTCTCATGCGCCCAGACTTCACAGCTATGCTCACTCACTAAGGCTTCATTCCCTTGGGTATGATCCCAATGCTCATGGGTATTAATAATCGCCGATAATCTCAGGTTTCTTTTCAACAGAGCACTATTCACCAAGTCTGCATGCCAAGGATCGATGCATATGGCAGTGCCATCACTTAGCTCAATAAGATAGGTAAAGTTACGTAAAACGCTATGGGTGTAGAGCTGATGAATTTTCATTAAATTACCCTTTTAAATTGTCCTTATTATCGTCGGTACTAACCAAAGTAGTGGTGAGAATAGATGATCGGGCTTGTCAAGCCAAAATTCAAGTACTTCATATTATGCTTCTCCCCTCATATCAGCAGATGTCGGTGGACGTGCATTGCCACTTGAATATAGCCCCTCAGAGGTTTAGTCTCTACTTTTATTATTTCTGATGTGGATATCGCCAAATGCAGTCGATTAAATTACTAATTTTATGTTCAATAATACTGTCCATCGCCGCCGAAGCAGAATGGACCAATCGATATCCAAAAGTTGACGGACAACGTCATCACATCTATTTGGAGAGTTATGAGCTGCCTATTCTCTCCTCAGGGCCCAAGTATCCGGCACCATCACCTGATAGTCGAGTAATCG
>JAQWYJ010000071.1 GCA_029254005.1 Porticoccaceae bacterium
GGTTGCCAATGAGTTGATCAAGCCAATATTTGGCCCCGCTGGCGTCTCAATGGGGCAAACTCTCCCGTAGTGAGTGGGATGCACATCACGAACCTCAAACCCAGCTCGTTCCCGCGTCAAACCACCGGGCCCTAGAGCCGACACTCTACGCTTGTGAGTAACCTCCGACAGAGGATTATTTTGATCCATAAACTGGGAAAGCTGACTAGAACCGAAAAATTCCTTCATTGCAGCAGCTACGGGCTTCGCATTCACCAAATCTTGCGGCATTAAGCCTTCGGATTCAGCAACGCCCAAACGTTCTTTAACCGCTCTTTCAACACGCACTAAACCGACTCTAAACTGATTTTCAGCCATTTCGCCAACAGAACGAATTCGGCGGTTACCCAGATGGTCAATATCATCAACCGAGCCCTTGCCGTTACGAATTGAAATAAGCTTCGTCATAACATCAGAGATATCAGAAGCATCACCAAATTCTTCTAACAGGTCTTTTGCCTCATCTGTCTTGAGCATTGAGAAATAACGCTGATCATACAGAATCCCAGCACCCTGCTCGGCATCTCGGTCCAGTCGACGATTGAACTTCATACGGCCTACTGACGAGAGGTCATAACGCTCTAGATTGAAAAATAAGTTAAAAAATAGATTTTCAGCGGACTCTTTGGTTGGCGGCTCGCCCGGACGCATCATTCGATAGATTTCAACCAAGGCCTCCATTTGCGTCCGCGACGGATCAGCCCGCAAAGTATCAGAAATAAAGGGGCCGCAATCAAGGTCATTGGTATACAACGTCTCAATATCAGCGATGCCTGATTCAAGTATCAACGCTAAATTTTCATCCGTTATTTCAGTATTACATTCTAACAGGAGCTCGCCAGTCTTCGGGTCAGCAACATCAGTTGCCAAAGCACGACCAATTAGGTACTCCTGAGGAACTTCAAGAGTGGTCACCTTACCTTTTTCAAGCTCTCGAATGTGTCGTGCAGTAATGCGACGGCCTTTCTCAACTACCACAGCACCTTTCTTATCTTTAATGTCAAATGCTGCAATTTCACCGCGCAAACGTTCTGGATCAAGCTCCAGAGAGAAAACTTCTTTTTTGTAGTGGAAAATGCTTGTATCAAAGAACTTACCCAAAATCTCTTCTGAGTTATACCCCAATGCACGCAAAAGTATTGTTGCCGGCAATTTGCGACGACGATCTATACGCACGTAGAGAAGATCTTTAGGGTCAAACTCAAAATCTAACCACGAACCACGATAAGGAATAACACGTGCAGTATAAAGAAGCTTACCAGATGAGTGAGTCTTGCCCTTGTCATGATCAAAGATTACACCAGGAGAGCGGTGCAACTGAGACACGATAACGCGCTCAGTACCATTAATAATAAATGTACCGTTCTCGGTCATTAAGGGTATCTCACCAAGATAGACTTCTTGCTCTCGAATATCTTTGATGGCTTTGTTAGCAGACTCTTTGTCATAGATCACTAAACGAACCCTAACCCGCAATGGCACCGAGTAGGTTACGCCACGAAGCTTACATTCTTCCTCATCAAAAGCAGGCTTCCCCATTACATAGTCAACATATTCCAATGCTGCGTGCCCAGAATAACCGACAATAGGGAAAATAGAATTAAGCGCGGCGTGCAAACCGGTGTTTAAGCGATCTTCCATCGCCACACCTTTTTGCGTAAATTTTTTGTAGGAATCAAGCTGAATCGCCAATAAATAGGGCAGATCCATGGTATTTGGCAATTTGCCAAAATTCTTGCGGATACGTTTCTTCTCAGTGAAGGAGTAAGCCATTTGCATTCCTCGGTATTAGCTGTATTGGGACTATTCAGTCTTGAGCTTAAACTCAAGTTCGTAATGCTTATAAATTCCCGTGTATTTATAAGCAAGAAAGGGCCGAAGGGAAAACCCCTTCAGCCCAGCCTGATCTTCAGGCAACTAGCATGCAGATATTACTTAAGCTCTGCAGATGCGCCAGCCTCTTCCAATTGCTTCTTAGCCGCTTCAGCATCGTCTTTAGAGACAGCTTCTTTGATTGTAGAAGGCGCTCCATCAACAAGCTCTTTAGCTTCTTTAAGGCCAAGGCCTGTGGTTGCACGAACTGCTTTAATCACGTTAACTTTCTTCTCACCAACAGAGCTAAGAACAACGTCAAACTCAGTTTGCTCTTCCGCAGCAGCAGCATCACCGCCAGCAGCAGGTGCAGCAGCAACAGCAACAGCAGCCTGTGCAGAAACACCAAACTTCTCTTCCATCGCACTTACCAGCTCAACAACATCCATTACGCTCATTTCAGCGATTGCGTTCAAAATATCTTCATTTGATAGGGCCATTTTGGGCCTCCTATATTTGTCTAATTACGAGACGACGCTTACGCGGCCTCTTCTTTTTGAGTTTTAACTGCTGCAATAACACGCGTCGCTTTAGTTGGTATCTCATTAAGAGTACGAACCAACTTAGTGACAGGTGCCAATGTAACGCCAGCCAGCATACCCAGAGCTTGATGTAGGGTAGGCAAGTTAGCCAGAACATCGATTTGCTCCTTCGCAAGAAGCTGTCCGCTCACCGACAACGCCTTAACTTCAAATGACTCATTGGTTTTCGCAAAGTCTTTGAACAAACGCGCTGCAGCACCTGGATCTTCCATTGAAAAAGCAAATAATGACGGTCCCACCAAAACATCTTCCACACATGCGTAATCTGTTTCAGCGAACGCTCGCTTAGCCAAAGTATTGCGGATGACGCGCACTTGCACGTTCTCTGCCCTAGCTTTAGCTCGCAAAGCATTCATATTGGATACGTCAACACCACGAGCATCAGCTATCACCAGCGATAAAGCCTGGCCTGCTGTCTCATTTACTTCCGCAACAATTGCTTTTTTATCATCGAGATTTAATGGCACGATAAATATCCTCGATTTACCTTAGTTTTAGCCGTCAATTAAAACGACCACTTAGGTGAAAATTCACTAGCACTAAAAGGCGCCAGCTCGGGTTCACCGCCTGCGCAGGAGAGTCTCTATACCAGCAAAACCTCATTAACCCCCAATGGGAACCTGCGGTCTTTAACGGCCCACACTGAAGCAGCGAGGACCCCAAAGTCTTTGAACCGCTAATGCGGCTATTATTTGATCAAAAGGCCAAAGAAGCCTGATCGATCATAAGTCCCGGTCCCATCGTTGAAGACACAGTTACTTTTTTAACATAAATACCTTTAGCAGAAGCTGGCTTAGCCTTGACTAGGTCAACCATAAGAGCCTCTAAGTTTTGCTTTAAAGACGCTGCATCAAAGCTTACGATACCAATTCCACCATGCACAATGCCGTTCTTGTCAGCACGGAACCGGACCTGACCAGCCTTAGCATTGGCTACAGCTGTTGCAACATCTGGAGTGACCGTTCCTGACTTAGGATTTGGCATCAGCCCCCGAGGACCTAAGACCTTACCTAGCATTCCGACAACACGCATCGCATCAGGACTAGCAATCACAACATCGAAGTCCATATTACCCGCCTTGATATCAGCAGCAAGCTCATCCATACCAACCAGCTCAGCACCTGCAGCCTTTGCAGCATCAGCCGCATCGCCTTGGGCAAATACACAGACTCGCACTAACTTACCTGACCCGTTTGGCAAGGTAGTAGCTCCTCGAACAATCTGATCAGATTTACGCGGATCGATACCAAGATTTACCGCAACATCCACAGTCTCAGGAAACTTAACTGCCGAAATATCCTTGAGTAAATTTAAGGCATCATCAATAGCATAGTGCTTACCATGCTCAATTTTTTCATTAATCGCGCGACGGCGCTTGCTTAACTTGGCCACTTATACGCCCTCCGTTTCAATGCCCATTGACCGGGCTGACCCGGCAATAGTGCGAACCGCAGCATCAAGACTAGCTGCGGTCAAATCTGGCTCTTTCGTTTTCACGATTTCTTCGAGCTGCTCTCTTGTTACTGTACCTACTTTATCGGTATTGGGACGACCACTACCACTTTTTAGACCAGCTGCTTTCTTTAAAAGGTAAGACGCCGGGGGCGTTTTCATCTCAAAGGTAAAACTTCGATCAGCGTAAACAGTGATTACAACTGGCACAGGCGCGCCAGCTTCGGTATTTTGAGTCTGGGCATTAAAACCCTTGCAAAATTCCATTATATTAACACCGTGCTGACCCAAGGCGGGCCCTACTGGTGGACTGGGATTGGCCTGGCCTGCAGGCACCTGCAGCTTAATATAAGCCGTTACTTTCTTAGCCATACTTACTCTCCTTAAATGGGTACTAGCGCCTCCAGATATTTACCAAACCAGCAAATACTTTCTTCAGCTCCCCAGCAGCAACGCGGAATTGCGCAGCTACCATTAAAATCAACTACGCCTTTTCAACCTGAGTAAAATCTAACTCAACAGGTGTGGAGCGACCGAAAATAGAAACCGCAACACGCAACTTGCTCTTGTCATAGTTAACTTCTTCTACCGAACCATTAAAGTCATTAAACGGCCCATCAGTAACACGCACCATCTCACCTGGCTCAAACATTGTTTTCGGCCTAGGCGTCTCTTCAGAGTCCTGCACTCTCTGCAAAATAAGATTTGCTTCTTTGTCAGTAATTGGTGCAGGCTTGTCGGCTTTACCACCAATAAACCCCATTACTCGCGGAGTTTCTTTTACCAAATGCCAAGTATCGTCGTCCAAATCCATATTCACCAAAACATAGCCTGGGAAAAACATACGTTCGCTGGTTCGTTTTTGACCACTCTTCATCTCTACGACTTCTTCTGTAGGGACTAAAATTTCACCAAACCGATCTTCCAAGCCATGCATTTGTATTCTATCTTGGATCGCCAAAGCGACCTTCTTCTCATAGCCTGAATAAGCATGAACCACATACCATCGCATTGTCATGCTCCTTCCTAACCCATTATTAACGAGGCGATCCAACTGAGCAGAGAATCGACTCCCCACAAAATCAATGCCATTAGTAAAATAACCGCAAGAACCAGTAACGTAGTCTGATTACGCTCCTGCTTTGTTGGCCATACAACTTTACGCCATTCAGTTCGAGCACCCACAGCAAGCTCAATAACAGCCGCCCCTTTAGAGGTTTGGGCTGATACAAATCCAGATACGGCTAATACCAACAAAAAGCCAATAACACGGTATAAAACTGACTCCGCAGAGTAATACCAGTTGGCATAAATTGCGCCGCCTAACAACGTAAGTACCACCAGCCACTTCAGCCAGTCCAGTCTATATTGCTTATCTTCTGCTACAACACTCATTCGTTTAACCGATCCTGGAATTTAGGTGGCAGGCCAGGAGGGACTCGAACCCCCAACAGCCGGTTTTGGAGACCGGTGCTCTACCAATTGAACTACTGGCCTACAAAATAATTATTTAGTTTCCCTTTCTGACAGCTAAGCCGAGACATCTTTAGATGCCTCGGCCCAATACGAAACCTCGACCCTAACTATCACTCAATAATTTTAGCGACTACACCAGCACCAACTGTACGGCCACCTTCACGGAT
>JAQWYJ010000098.1 GCA_029254005.1 Porticoccaceae bacterium
CACCCTGTCCCAGTAAACCGAAGGCTGCATCAGTGGGGGCGAACACAGTGAACGTAGCGTCGGGGTCATCAAGCACTGTATCCAAGCCTGTAGCCTGGAGAGCAGCGACTAACGTATCAAAGCTACCGTTTGCAACAGCAACATCTACGATTGATGCTGGTGGACTAGGGAGTTCTACGTCGGCTATCACCACCGTGTCGATGACGTGAATAATTCCATTGGTTGTATAAATATCGGTGACTTCAACTGTGGCTCCACCGAAAGTGAGGGTGTCCGATTCTGTATTTATCGCAACTGGTATTCCAACTTCGGCAACTGTAGGTGCAGAACTACCGTTGAGGGTATAAGCGGTAACCGCGTCTACTTCACCAGCGACCACATGTTGTAACAAAATGTCGCTAAGCACATCGGTGTTGGCCAGGAGCAGATCGATAGTTTCTTGGTCGATCATTGCGAAAGCGTCGTCAGTGGGTGCGAACACAGTAAATGACTGAGTGTCGTCTGCAAGAACGGCATCCAAGCCCGTGGCCTGAAGTGTCGCGACCAACGTTTCAAAGCCACCTGCTGCAATAGCGGTATCGACTATATTAGCGGTAGGTTCACCACGATCTGCTGGCGGTATCAATACAGCATCAATTACATGAATGACACCATTATCTGCTTCCACATCGACGAGAGTGACTGTCGTTGTGTTGATCAAAAGGCTATCACCGTCAAGGGACAGACCCACTGAGTCGCCGTTTACCATAGCTACGGTTGAGCCGGCGCTGGAAATGGCCGCACTTGAATCCACTTCGCTGTCGATAACATGATAGGTGAGAATGTCGGTAAGCGTTTCGGTATCAGCCAAAAGCGCATCGATTGTTTCTTGGCCCAGCAGATCGAAGGCGTCATCTGTGGGCGCGAATACGGTGAAACTGCTATCCATGTCCGCCAATGTGGCATCAAGTCCTGTGGCTTGGAGAGCGGCTACCAGGGTGGTGAAGTTGCCGTTTGAAACCGCTACATCAACAATGCTTTGCAGCTCGGGCTCGGGCTCCGGAACCGGCTGTGGATCTGGTTCGTGTTTTGTACCGCTGCCACACCCTTGCAGAACTAGCGCTACGACGAATAAAAAACTAGTTACCTTTGGAAAATTCATAGTGATCTCCGTTGTTGTTTTGTGGGTCAAGATTTTAGATCTTGCGTTCACTGACGCAAAAAAAGCTGCATCGATAACAAAATGTACGCTGAGAATAACGAAATGGTTGCCATTAATTTTTAAATAAATTTTAATTGTGAACTAGATATCGCGAATAGCGATTATATCTAAAAGCGTATAATAGCTTGTATTATGGTGTTGGTAGACCCCTGTAATGGGCATTAAGGGCAATTGGCTTTGTGTTAGAAATGGCTGTTATTCAGGTTTATTTTGATAGCAATGCATAATCACTATTTTTTGATTCGCGGTGGGTTCTCTTACTCTTAGTGTCTAGGGGCGACCCATTCGAGAAAGACCGACCAGACCAATTTTAGGTTTTAAGTTAGCTGATTTGTTCACATAAAGTTGGCCCTTATATACAGTGGCAAGCACTGGTATGTCCTTGATTAGCATTGGATCGATCTTAAAGGGGTTGTATTTGAGAATGGTAAAGTTAGCAGTTTTTCCTGATTCAATAGAGCCAATTTGATTTTCTAAGTTGATGGTTCTAGCTGCTGAAATGGTGATCCCTTGCATAGCTGTATAAGTATCCACGCGCTGCTCTTGCGATACTTTTGTTTTGCCAGAAGTAACTCGATTAATCGCGGTCCAAGCAAGGGTTAATGGCTCTATGGGTGCCATAGCAAAATCAGAATGGTACGAAGTTGGTATGCGCCGTTTGGCTAGTGAGTTTAAAGCAACTAAATTTCTAGCTCTTTGCGCTCCCAATCCGTTTTCGGCGTATTTGTCTGAAAGTGCCCAAAGATAGTAAGGGTTCACTGATGCCTCTACGCCCATTTCTGCGATTTGCTGTGCCATAAGATCGGTGAAATAGCCCATGTGATGTAATGTTAGTCGGTGATCCTGACGTGGATTTTCTTGTTGGTCTATCGCTGCAAAGTCAAGCACTTGTTGAATACCTTTGTCGCCATTGGCATGAATGTGCAGTTTATAGTTTGCATTCCAATAGAGGCTCATTTGTTCTTGTAGCATGTTCAATGGTGTCATCCATTCACCATGATGACCGTCTGTGTAGTCATCTTTCATCTGCATTAACTGCGAGTAGATAGCGCCATCAGCGAATAGTTTGACCTGATTGGGTAAGAACTTGAGGTTGTTAGTATTGTATTCAGGTAGTGTTTTAATAAAGGAAAATGCTGCTTGGTTGCCACCTTTCATAGATGCGAGTTGGGTCCCATTGGGAATAAGATACACATCATAAGGAGGATTTTTGTCCATTTCGCTTTTCAGCAGGGCGTATTCCCCCTCGAAACTTACATTGGGGAATCCAGGTTCGGCAATAGTAGTGATGCCGTTCTTCCTTATTAGCTGGGTCATCATGGACAAGCCTTTCATGTAACTGCTGCCGTCAAGCAGAAGGGGCGCCATCTTTGGTGCCAATGCCATCCATCCACCTTCATAAAAATGACCCTTAGCCCAATCGACTTGTGGGTTACCATGAAAGTCACGCTCAGTAATCTTCATAGTATCAATAGCTGCGTCATTAAGGTAAATCTCATGAAAGGACCGATGAATAACAGCAATAGGTTGATCGTTTGATATATTATTTAGCAAAGATCTTGAGAGGTCACCGTGCCAGAGTTGATGGTATCCCCAGACAAAAAATATTTTATCAGTACTTGCTTTAGCATCCACAGATTTAGCAAGACGATGCATATAGGCGTCATGGCCACTAACACCTTTTTTAGTTTCATCAGGAAGAACCCAGTCATAAGGTGCGATTATTTCATTGGGGAGTATGCTTGCTGCCAGTGATGCATGCACATGAGGTTCAATAAATCCTGGCATCATAGTGCGTCCATTGAGCAGACGATGCTTGGCTTTCGGATACTTTCTGTTAGCTTCCGCCCTTGCGCCAACAAAAATAATAATATCACTGTCGACCACCACTGCTTCGGCATAAGAAAGAGAGGAACCGCTCATTGTTATAATGTCACCACCTAAATAAATCGTCGTAGACGACTTACCAATACCACGGGAATCACTATTACATCCAGCAACCAGTGCGAGCAAAATCATCCAATATAAATGCCTCATTTCAACCTCTTAACACGCAACTTTGACGATCTACAATGACTATTCAAACGGATTTTTATAAAAATAGAAAGGGCTATTGATCTTATTGTTTAGAATCCTAGATCTTCTTGGGTGACACTGACCTGAATATGATCACCTTGAATCTCAGTATTAATGAGTATCGGTCTACAGCATACAAAACAGTCTTCTGTGTAGGTTTGTGATTCAGACGGATCAATTAAAAGTGTAATAGTCTCCCAACAAAAAGGACATGTGACTCGCTCTTCAGCTAACTCAAAGGACATCATGAATCATTCCGCCATTGATCAATGGTTTCTGAAAAATCGTCAGCTATAGCACGTGCGGTCATTTTTGCTGACATCATAACACTAGGTGTTCCAGCGCCAGGTTGTGAGCTAGCACCAACCAAATACAGACCATTTATGTCTTCGGATCGGTTGTGTGGTCTAAAAAAAGCTGACTGAGTTAGGCGTGGCTCGACACCAAAACTGTTACCAAGATGGCTGTTGAGAGTATGTTCAAAGTAATCAGGAGTGACAAATTCACTGTGCACTAGATTACTCATAAGATCAGGAATATAACCCTCTTCGTCAAGAAACTTAAGTACGGTGTTAGTTAGTTTTGGGCCCTCCATTGACCAGTCGATGCCACTACCATTGTGAGGTACAGGTATTAGCGTGTAGGCAGCATGGTGACCTTTGGGAGCAAGCTTTGAGTCAGTAATGGTTGGTATATGAAGATACTGACTAAAGTCGCTAGCTAATATTTTGCGTTTGAAAATATCGGTTAGTAGTTCCTCATAGCGAGGGCCAAGTATAATGTTGTGATGCCGAAGATCTAAATTTCCTGTGTCTTTAAAGCCAAAATAAACGACCAACAGTGACATCGAGTAGTGCATGTTCCGAACCCGCCAATTCGGATTCCAGCGCCTGTGCTGCGGATCAATAAGCTTCATGTACGTATGCGCATAGTCGGCATTACTAATCACTGCATCCGCTATGATTACCTCACCATTAGTGAGTGTTAAACCTTTTATAGTAGGTTTCTTAAACCACCTTTCACGATCAACCACATCAATGCTTGATACCTCTGATTGATAGCGAATAACGCCACCCATTTCTTCAAATTTTTTGACCATACCCTGCACTAACGCTCCGGTGCCACCCATGACATAGTGCACACCCCAGGTTTTTTCTACGAAGTGAATCATTGCGTAAATAGCGGGCACGGCAAGTGGATTACCACCAATTAATAAGGTTTCAAAACTAAACACTTGGCGTAGTTTATGGTTGCTAAAATAACGGCTGGTGAAGGAAAAAAGACTGCGTACGGCGTCTAGCTTTAATAGGTCTGGCAGTACCTTTAGCATCGTAAATGCATCGTTAAAGAAAGTGTATCCAAGCTCTAAGAACCCACGTTTAAATATGGCCTGTGCATCTTTATGGAAACGCTCATAACCGTCTAAATCTTCTGGTGCAATCTTTTGTATTTGCTCGCGGGTACGCACAGGATCGCCATCATAATCGAAATAGCTCTTGTCATCGAAATAAATTCTATAAAATGGTTTGATAGGAACAATGTCAGCATAGGCAGCAGTTGCGCTGCCTATGCTGTGACTGGTATCCATAATGTGAATTGGAAAATCCGGCTGATCTAAGTTGTCAGTGTCTCGCTTTAGCGCAAATAATTCCTCGATAAAGTGTGGCACGGTGATAACAGTGGGCCCCATATCAAATGTAAAACCATTCACTTTCTTGACATAAGCTCGTCCACCAGGGGCATCAAGCTTTTCAACAACGGTGGTGTCAAACCCAATACTTTGTAAACGTATAGCTAGTGACAAACCGCCAAACCCAGCGCCAATAATGACTGCGCGGCTACGCTCATTGCTCATAGAAACCCCATTAAATGGTAATGTCATTAGAAGTCCTAATCCAGATCAGCTAAGGGATGTTCTTCTGCCGACCAAGGGCTAACAAAAAAAGGATCCACCATTGTCGAAGAAACATCTTCAATACGAGCTGGGTTCCATGCTGGACTATTATCTTTGTCTATAACGAGGGCGCGAATACCTTCAACAGTGTCTGTTGCAGCTCCGGTACGCGCCAGATGGTAAGCATAAAAACAGTGTCTTACTAAACTGCGCTCTAGTCGTAACTCATCAGCTAGAGACATGTGCCTACCCAATTGGATTTGTCGCAGAGATACATGCAGCATCAGTGGCGATCGTTTATTTAGCAGATCTGAGGTTTCCTGCGCCCAAGGAGTATCAATTTGTTTCAGCTTTTTTAGTATATCCGCAGGAGATGCCTGATTAAATACTCGATCTATGTCGGTGGTTAACCAGCGATCATCCTCCGCTAACTGCAGATTGTCGATGACGCTGTGCAGTCTGCTGATACGTTGCTCCACTGTCATCATTTCGTTATTAGTCAGGCTGTCCCACAGATCGTTTAAGTTGTCACTGCTCACGGCGCGGTCAGCCAAATTGGCGGCTAATGCTTCAGCACCACTGAGCACCTTTCCTGAGAGTCCCAAGTATTCACCGCTGTAGCCAGGACATTTGGGCAAAAAATAGCCGCCGCCGACATCAGGGAACAGACCAATATTGGTCTCTGGCATAGCTATTTTAGTGCGTTCAGTCACTAGACGCAGTGAGGCACCCTGAGAAATACCCATGCCTCCACCCATGACGATGCCGTCCATAAAGGCAAGGTAAGGTTTCGGATAATTAAATATCAGGTGATTGAGTCGATATTCTTCTGTGAAAAAAGCCTCTAAATCGGCATCTTCTGCAATGCCGGCACGGTGAAAGAAACGAATATCGCCACCAGCGCAGAACGCTCCAAAGGGCCCCTCTTGGTTAGATCCCCTAATAGCCACGGCCTCAACACTTTGGTCATTCTTCCATTTCAGCAGAGCAGTGGAAATATCTCTGACCATATCTAATGTTAAAGCATTGAGTGCTGCCGGACGATCAAGCGTGATTTGTCCAACACCAGCAACAATGGCGGTAATAATATTGCTCAAAATGAGACTCCATAAGAAAATAATTGCCCTGAAACAGTAGCGAAAACGATCTCTAATGTCGACAAAAATAGTTGCTCGACGTTATTTATACTGAGCGCGAAGCGCGCCATATCGCATATCACTACGTGGTGTAAATGTCCTACACCAACCTATACAGGATTTGTTATTGGTTTTAGTCTCAGAAACACAGTTTCTCTGTCGTGGTTCAATGCAAGCTGGGTTCAGTGGTTTCCTTTATTGGCAGTGGGTTGCTTTTTGTCACAATTATAATGATATCTCAGGGTGATATTTTTCCTCATCAATTTGGTGATGTTCGGTTGCTCTGATTTTGTCTGATTAGACCCTGATTGATATTGTAGTTATTTTCGATGACATTATTAGTTGAGTCAGAGTAAGCTATGAGTTAATTTTAAAAAATTTTAGTGTTTACTACAGTGTGAAGCTTTTTAGATAACCTTAAGTCTACGTTCAAACGGAGATAAAATATGTATATTGGCGATCTTGCAAAACAGACTCCTGATAAAGCGGCCTACATCATGGCAGGCAGTGGTGAAATAGTTACTTATAAGCAGCTTAATGAACGGTCCTGTCAAACATCACAATTGTTTA
Source organism: Porticoccaceae bacterium (assembly GCA_029254005.1). Taxonomy (GTDB): domain Bacteria; phylum Pseudomonadota; class Gammaproteobacteria; order Pseudomonadales; family Porticoccaceae; genus HTCC2207. The sequence continues at coordinate 6,878 of JAQWYJ010000098.1, forward strand.
GGTCTTTAGGTCTACGTACAGGCGATCATATTGCGCTATTAATGGAAAATAACGCCCGCTTTCTTGAAATTTGCAAGGCAGCAGCACGGTCAGGTTTGTTTTACACTGCCATTAGTTCACGTTTAACGGTAAGTGAAGCTGCTTATATTGTTAATGACTGTGGTGCAAAATTATTTATTAGTTCTTCGGTATTAAAAAACATAGCTACTGAACTTTTAGAGCATATGCCCAAGATAGAGCATCGGCTTATGGTGAATGGAACTTTTGATGGCTACCAAAGTTATGAGGCTATGCGTGATAGTATGCCAAAAAATCCGATTGCCGATGAGGCGGCAGGCGTCGATATGCTTTATTCATCTGGAACTACGGGACAACCAAAGGGCGTAAAGATTCCATTGCCAGACCTTGCCGTAGGTGAAGAGTCCTCTGCCCTAGTCATGTTGGCCAGAGGGCTTTATGGGTTTAGTAAAGATATAATTTACCTTTCTCCAGCACCTCTCTATCATGCGGCACCCCTGCGCTACAATCTTGCGACATTACTTTTTGGCGGAACAAGTGTGGTGATGGAAGATTTTAATGCTGAGCAAGCACTGCAATTAATCGAGAAATACAAGATTACTCACAGTCAGTGGGTACCCACTATGTTCGTAAAAATGCTTAAATTGCCAGACCATACTCGCTCTCAATACGATGTTTCTTCTCTTCAAGTTGCAATACATGCCGCGGCACCCTGCCCTGTAGAAATTAAAGAACAAATGCTCCGATGGTGGGGTCCTATAATTTTTGAATACTACGCAGGCTCTGAGGGCAATGGATTTTGTGCAATTAACTCAGAAGAATGGCTGGCTCACAGAGGTAGTGTCGGCCGGGCGATGTTGGGTGTTATACGTATCTGTGACGATGATGAGAATGAACTTGCTGTTGGCGAAGAGGGCACTATTTATTTCGCAGAAGGCCCAGCCTTTGAATACTATAACGACCCAAAAAAGACACAATCATCAAAGCATTCTAAAGGCTGGACTACGCTTGGAGATGTTGGCCGCATAGATGATGAGGGTTTTTTGTATCTGACTGACCGCAAGGCGTTTATGATTATCTCGGGGGGTGTAAATATTTACCCGCAAGAGTCGGAGAATAGGCTGATCATGCATCCAAAAGTAGCCGATGTGGCAGTATTTGGCATTCCTAATACTGATTTTGGCGAAGAGGTAAAAGCAGTTGTTCAGCCAGTGAATTGGGAGGATGTGAGTCCAGAGTTAGCTGATGAGTTAATGGTATACTGTCAGCAGTATCTGGCAAAAATTAAGTGCCCAAAATCTATCGACTTTGATCGAGAATTACCTCGGCATCCCACCGGTAAGCTTTACAAACGCCTTCTCAAGGACAAATATTGGGTGGAGCATAAGAGTCAAATTATATAAGGTATATTCTCTCGGTTAGCGTATTGCGTCTTCCTCACACTTCGTCTTTTCCGGTTAGCTCCCGCTGACTGCTGTGGTGTGCACAAAGTAACTTTTTTGATGGCTAACTGATGTTTGTAACGTAAATTTTTTTGTCGTGCGACATTAATTGACGGTGATAATTTATATAGTTTTGTAGAAAACTGAACACAATTAAAGTTTTTTCTTTTACTGTCGATTGTTCGATGGTTGGAAAAGATCTTTTTTAACTAAATTGTGGAACTATAAATGACATCGATTACCGCTGATTTAATGGTTACGCTTATGCGTAAGCCCAACTATAAAAACTTGCAGCCAGCGGTTACATTTGAGCAACCTATCAATTCAGAATACAAGAAGCTATCTGGCACTAAAAATAGTTTAACTACTGTTAAAGATGTGTCCTCAGCTATTCCCAGTTTAGCTGGGGCAAGATTTAGTCGCGATAATGAAAGTTCACTAATTGGGCAATTGTCTAAAGGCTCTGAGATATTACAAAAAGCGGAAAATGTGGCGTTTAAAATGAGTAGCCTGATTGAGAAAATGCTGCTACAAAAAGATCAGCTTAGCGCCTCAGTTGAGGTCAATACCTCGCAAGCAGACTATCGGTCAAGAGCAGATATAATGACGCCATCTGTGCAGCCTTCTGTTGAGGATAAGGATATTCAGCTAGCTTTTGTCGGGATAAAAACCATAGACGCAGGATCTGTGGAGTCATCACAGGCGCCATTAACTAACTTTTGTCCAGGGTGTGCTGGTTAATCAGTTTTAGTTGTAGCGAAAAAAACGTTATTGCGAGATATTTTTGTGAAGAGATCTCTTTGGCTTGTCTAGGGATCTCGTTATGGTCTTAACCATAACGCAAATTATTTTTTATTATATTGCGTTGGCGATTTAGCGTCTTTGATACCTGATGATCTTAACATTGCGTACCAATCGCGAAACGGTCCAATCACATTTTGTCAATAAGGGCGTGGCTGCGATTGTGTTTTTGGGTCGATGCTCCATGGCGTGTGTTCGTCTACTTTAGACACATATAATGTACCAAATAACCGGTCCCCAATGCTGGTAACTGCAGCAAAATTTTTGTCCCAATGGTGTTGTAAGTAGCTGTGATGCACATGATGCATTGCCGGACTATGCAGCCATAATGATAGCCAACGCGGATAATTAAATTGCACATGGCAATGACGAAAAGAGCCATTGAAGCCAAATATTAAAGCAAAGAAGCTAATATTGAACAGCGTAGCAGCTACCAGCTGGCCGTTAAATATTCACGCAAACACACCGCCAATCAGTCCTTAACTAAGGGCTCCACCTGCGGCCCAAATAGGACCTGCTAAGAAATGTTCTCTATACCTTGTCAGCGGCGTGAGTACTTCTGCAGAATGGTGTACTTTATGGATTGCCCATAAGACAGGCACACGATGCATTGTGTAATGAATTAGAAAGAAAACAAAGTCATGACACAATAACATGACTAAACTGTAACAGAGCATCTACATATGTGTGGGCGAAACCCCTGGATTGGAGCCAATGGTTGTTTCTAATAGTTGTATGATCACAGTTTCTGTACTAGGTCCTAGCGTGGCAAATAAGCCAATGGCCCACAATGGCCTAAGTGTCCGTTCGGTGATCCAAAGCCAAATATCTACCCTAGCGGAGATATGTGTATAAATATCGGTTGGTAGTATGTATGAAACTAAAGTTGCTGGACGCTCGTAACCTGGGGCATTTTTAGAACCTCGTCCTTTGCGGCGCATCCAAAATACTGTAGCAATAAATATTGTGAGTAGAATTATTTGCCACTGCAGATCCTTTGGCATGTTTTTAGATATGACGTCCCAGACAACAGCAGATAGACTATCAAGGATTTGCGTTAATGGCCCCACCAGTTCCTGCGATATATTTACATGCTCGGTGATGCTGAACCTAATAAAACTATGGTATGTGGAGAGCATCCAATATTTACCTCAATAAGAAGATTTGCTTAACCTTTTTCTAATTTACGGTAAGTTAGCCAATATTTTTTGTTTAGTGTCAATATAAACCAAATAGACCACAAAAAAGTGCTTAGGCATTTTGAATTAGTAGTCTTAAGGCTAGCGATATACAAAGTATTTTCTTATGCTATTGCATTAATTATTTCACTTCAGTCAGTAGATATTTTAACTATGAAACTTTTTTTGTCATCTTCTTCTGCAACATTACAGTCGTCTTTTTATCGGTTAAGGACTAACAAGGCTTTCGAGTTATTTGTGATAAGTATTATTGTTTTTTCTGCGGTGACCATTGGTGTGCGTACATATGATTTGCCACCTTTATTAGTCTCAGTCGTTGCTGTATTGGACTGGGTGATCACCGTTATTTTCTTAGTGGAAATTATCGTAAGATTTTTAGGAGAACCTGTCAAAAAACAGTTTTTCCGTTCTGGTTGGAATGTCTTTGATAGCCTAATTGTTGCGGTTAGCTTAATACCGGTCGAGGATAGTGAATTAGCCTTGATTGGCCGGTTGGTAAGAATTTTTCGAGTTTTGCGCATGGTATCTATTATTCCTGAATTACGCATGCTGCTAAATTCATTGATTAAGGCTATGCCTCAGCTGGGCTACGTATTATTGATGATGTTTATTATCTTTTACATTTATGCCGCTATTGGATCCACTTTTTTTGCCCCAATAAACCCAGAATTATGGGGTGATATTGCCTTAAGTTTGTTAACTCTTTTTAGGGTCATGACATTTGAGGATTGGACTGATGTTATGTACCAGACCATGGCGGTTTATCCACTGAGTTGGGCTTATTACATTAGCTTTATTTTTTTCACCGCTTTTGCTTTTTTAAATATGATTATTGGTATCGTTGTGAACGTATTAGAGGAGGAGCATCAGCGAGAACGAGATGCCTTAGCGGCAGCATCTGGTGAACCCACATTGCGTGATCTACAGTTTCAAATAGTAGAATTAAAGCAGCTAATAGAACGTCAATAGTACTTGTACCTACAGTACCTGCTCAGTCGGCATTTTTTGTAGCGATATACTACTCGAAACGTGTCGTTGATGATTCTTCTTGCGATCGGTTGAAACTGATTTGTTAATAACATCTTTTAGAAGCCTTTGTGCCGCCAAATTTTTATGAGATGGTCTATTGTTATAGTGTTTTTACAATATTAGTCGTGTTTCAGCATGTGAAATCTCGACACATACTAGTTGTGAGAAAATATTATTCGGTTACAAAAGTAAATTTGTGATCAGAGTAATTCTAAGTATGGTTTTATCTTAAGGGTGCGTGGCAATGGATAAGACCACGGACTGAACATGTCTAAATACGAAATAGTCAAGGGCCTCTTGGCTCCAGAAGACTATCCTAACTGCAGCTGGTATGTCTGTGAAGACTATGTATTGTTACATAGCAATAATGGTACACAGTTTTTTATTTATCCCCCAAGGCAGATAAGTAGTTGCATGATGATTGGGACACACCATACCGTACAGATATTTTCGATCGGTTAATCACGTTGTGTCACATTTTTAAGCGGTAGGGCATTGATTTTGATATTCGATTTACCTCCTGATGATACACCGACTTCCCTTTTGCTTGATTCAAAACAGCTTTCAAAAGCAAAGATACAACAAATTAACCAGATTTTACCAAAAATACTCGGAGTTTTTTGATGACATTGCTCCCAGAGAAGTCACTGATATGCTCGTCTATTTGCAAGTCTATAAATCTGAGTATGTAACCTCAGAAAGCAACGCTGATCAGTTTTTTCGGTACTAAGCTGTTATTCAAATGAGTAAATTGTCAACTAGAAAACTGAGGGTTGTGCCAGAAAACTACTGGTTATATTTTGGTAGAGTTGATGGTAAGTTTTATTTTTTTAGATGGGCGATCAGATGCTTTCTCTTGGCTATGATCGATCTGGGTTGGAGTAAATGACTGAGTATTTCAATAGAAAACTATTCCTAAGGAACAACTACCCGGTGAATAATTCTGCTTACTCACTTACTGGAAGAACATATGACGTCCCAGAATATGTAAGCGGATACGCGGTTAACTCCATTTTTTGCTTAATTTATTAATAATTCCCTTAGCGAGGTTGAATGGTATTTATTGCGATAGAGAAAATTAGCCCCCCACGCAGCTTATAATAAATCACTGTTTAGTCTGTATGAAGATAAACTTGGCAAAACCATAGATGAAAACATTAGTTATTTTTAAATAAAGACAGTTTAAAATTAGTCTGAGAACAGAATTAATAGTCTCTATGACGTTTTTAATGAATTTCTTGATAATTAGCGATTTGGCAGCGAATACCAGATAGGAATTGCTAATGAAATTATAACGTAGCTGACTTGAATGAAAGGCCAATCTAAACGGTGTGGCGTTCTAGAAATTAAGAGGGCCTGATAACAATCAGGCCCTTTCGGTTTTGTAGATCGGCTTAGTTTACGCTACATCAAAACGATCAGCATTCATCACTTTGTTCCACGCGGCAATAAAGTCTCGTTGGAATTTCTCGCTTGCGTCAGCTGAAGCATAAACCTCACAAATAGCGCGTAACTGAGAGTTAGAACCAAATGCGAGATCTACTCTCGACGCAGTTCTGACTTTCTTACCACTCGCGCGATCCGTACCTTGGTAGCTATTGCCACCAGTAGCTTCCCACGAGACGCCCATATCTAACAGGTTGACGAAGAAATCATTGTTCAAAAGGTTGATGTTGTCAGTGAAAACACCACGATCATCTGAACTGATACCTAGTGATCGTAACCCACCTACTAGCGCAGTCATTTCAATAGCAGTTAGACCGAGTAATTGAGCCTTATCTAAAAGCATTTCTTCAGCGCTAACGCTAAACATCTTTTGCAAGTAGTTACGGAAACCGTCTGCCACAGGCTCTAGAACATCAAATGATTCAATATCAGTTTGCTCTTGGGATGCATCACCGCGACCTGGTGTGAAGGGTATCTCTGCTCCCGATGCTTGTTCGATGGCCACATTGCCTGCGAGCACGATAACATCGGCAACAGATGCTCCGGTGTCAGCAGCAATAGGTTCGAGTACTGAGAGGACTTTGGCCAATTGGTCAGGTTTGTTTGCATCCCAGTCTTTTTGTGGCGCAAGACGAATACGCGCTCCATTGGCACCGCCGCGCATATCTGATCCTCGATAAGTTGATGCGCTTGCCCATGCAGTTTCAACCATTTCTTGAATACTCAGCCCGCTGGCGGAAATTTTAGCTTTTACCGCAGCGACATCGTAGTCCGTATTGCCCTTAGATACTCGATCTTGCCAGATAAGCTCTTCGGCAGGCACTTCAGGCCCTAAGTAACGATCGATAGGTCCCATGTCTCTGTGCAGGAGTTTAAACCATGCACGAGCGAAGGCATCAGCAAATTGATCAGGATTTGCATGGAACCGCTTGGAAATTTCGCGATAGGCCGGATCTTCTCGCATCGCCATATCAGCAGTAGTCATAAACGTCGTTACTTTCTTTGATGAGTCTTCCGCATCTGGAGCCAAGTCTCTGGTTTCTGGATTAATGGGATGCCACTGTTGTGCACCTGCTGGGGACTTGACCAGTTCCCACTCATAGCCAAACAGCAAATCGAAGTAGCCATTATCCCACTGCGTTGGATTAGCCGTCCAAGCACCTTCGAAACCACTAGTAATGGTATCACTACCGTGGCCTGACGCATGAGAACTCTTCCAGCCAAAGCCCATGTCCTCTACGGGACCACCTTCTGGTTCTACACCGACCAGTCCAGCGTCACCAGCGCCATGCGCCTTACCAAAGGTGTGACCGCCAGCTACTAGAGCTACTGTTTCTTCGTCGTTCATAGCCATACGGGCAAAGGTGTCTCTGACGTCAAAGGCGCTCGCCAATGGGTCAGGGTTGCCATCTGGCCCCTCTGGATTGACATAAATTAAGCCCATTTGTACTGCAGCTAGAGGGTTTTCTAATTCGCGCTCACCAGAGTAACGTTTGTTATCTAACCATTCATTTTCCGCACCCCAATAAATATCTTCTTCTGGAGCCCAGATATCCGGTCGCCCGCCACCAAAACCAAAAGTTTTACCACCCATTGATTCAATAGCCACATTACCAGCAAGGATAAGCAAGTCTGCCCAGCTTATTTTGTTGCCATACTTTTGCTTAACCGGCCATAACAAGCGCCGAGCTTTATCCAGGTTGCCATTATCCGGCCAGCTGTTTAATGGTGCAAAACGTTGGGCTCCAGTGCCACCGCCCCCGCGCCCATCACCAGTTCTATAGGTTCCAGCAGCATGCCAGGTCATTCTTATAAAGAAAGGACCATAGTGCCCATAGTCTGCTGGCCACCAATCTTGAGAATCAGTCATCAGGTCATTCAGATCCCGTTTTAGTGCCGCATAGTCAAGCTGATTGAATTCTTTACTATAATCAAAGTCTTCATCCATGGGATTTGATTTTTGATCGTGCTGATGAAGAATGCTCAGGTTAAGTTGATTAGGCCACCAATCACGGTTGCTGGTGCCACTAGAATTATTGCTGGTTAAAGCGCCGTGCATTACGGGGCATTTTCCTTGCGTTTCGTCACTCATTTTTATTGCCTCGGGTTCACGCTCTAAACACATATCAGAGCGCTGTTGACTGTTTGGTATCTACCTTTTTATATCTTTAATTATTGCTCTAAATGCAAATGATAATGACTTGCATTAAATTTCTTATTATTTTATACTATTAATGTTTTAGCTGTAGCTACATTATACCTTCTTTCGGAGGGTAGTTTATGATGAAGATTTGGTATTGGTCTAGTAGTTTTATTTAATCGTTGTTATTTATTTTTGTTATCAGTGATTTTGGCGATCGCGGCTGTTTGTACTAGGCATCTTTAGACTGATTGGCGAATTAAACAGTAGTTTTTTTACACTAGTATTAGTTGCCGCACAGAGGTGCTTTTGCCAATTGTTGGAGATTTTTACAGCCAGTTAAAAACATCGTCCAACGCAGTTGCTCTGAGAGTATCGATAATGTTTCTATCACTGCCTCAGTAGAATGTAAAGCAGGCTTTAAAAATGGTTGCGCTAAGGCACTCATTGGCGCCCCCAGACGAATGCAACGAGCAATGTCTAGTCCATGCCTGACACCTCCGGAACCTATTAAATAGGGAGCTTCTGACAACCTGGCAAGTTGTGGCAATAAGGTTACAGTATCCATTCCCCAATCAATGAAAGGCTGGGCTATCAGTTTTTCATGGGCTGATTGATTTCTTGCCATTTCTATACTTGCCCAGCTGGTTCCTCCTCTCCCAGCAACTTCTATCCAGCTGACTCCTGCATCGATTAATTTCTTGGCTGACGTTGGTCCGATTCCTGACCCTACTTCCTTGACAATGACTGGTTGTAACAATGTCGAGCAGCATTCGTGAATAGCATCGAGCACCTGATTCCAGTCCCGATCTCCCTTTGGCTGAATAAGTTCTTGTAAAGGATTTAGATGAATCACCAGTGCATTAGCCTCAACGCTCTCCACAGCTTTTCGTGCCAGTTCACAACCTTGCTGTTGTAATTGAGTAGCGCCCAAATTACCTAAGATCACGGCCTTAGGTGCCCACTTTCTAACATTTTGTTTAAGATCCAGCTCGAGTGCGGCGCGCTGGGATCCAAGGGCTAAAACAACTTTGCATTGCTCTGCAGCTTCAGCCAGATGTTGATTGATTAAATCACCATTTTCGCACCCTCCGGTCATGGCGCCAATAATAATGGGAGCTTTTAACGCATGTCCTAAAAATTCAGCATTAAGGCTTGTATCGGACAGCGCCATCTCTGGAATGGGATTGTGTTCAAATTGTACTCGATCAAAACCAGAGATGGCGGCACCCTGATGTTCTTTAGCTAGAGCTAGTTGAATATGGTCGGCTTTACGATCGGTTATATTACTCACGATATTAGCCGGTGGATTTTAGAATCAACGATGTCAACTAAGAGCATATGAGGTACTGTTAAAGACGCTAGACCAATAAATGTAAGCTGCACAAGAGCGCTTTCTATGGCACTTGGGAAGTACCACAATATAATAGCCCCCGCACACCAAGCGAAAGAGCTGTACATCAGTGCTTCTATACCACTTCGAAACCGCTCATTAGGGGGTAAGGCATTCCAGATACGTAGGGTATGAATCCGACTGTGCCAAAAACAAAAATAGAGAGCAAAGCTTACCAAGGGGCTCAGCCACAAGGCGAAAACTAACAAAAACACAAGGTTGCTAACATGGATCTGCCATTGTTTATGTTTGAAGGAGAATACAATGTAAGCGCACACTATCAATAAATAGAAGTAAAAAGCGACGTCAATAGTTCCCATGAGTTTATTAGTGCCTTCGTTTCCAACTAACAATTCAAATATAGCAGATACGTCATCTGGCTGAAAACTTGGAATTGCCACGGGAACTAGTCCTCCGTGCGCTAGGACAGGAAGCCAATTATGTTTGCTAGTTTCCATTGTCTGACGCACATCACTCACGCCAAAATGTAGTGCTGAAATTACCAAGAACAAGCCTAAACTAGTAGTAGGGAAAAGCCACCAAAAACCGGCAACCAGTATGGCGATCATCACATAGCAAAGGTTAAACCATATCCAAGCTAGTGATGTTGAGGGCCAGCCAACACGCCGTGCTACCGCGCCATCCAATCCACCATGTGGAACACCAATCAATAAAACTGCCATAATCGCAATGACGTCAATATTAGTCATGCTTGAACACCTGTCTCCAAGCCTGTTTGATAAAGGGAACTTTTGGCATGGAAAATACCACTTTAAACCACTCAAAAAAGCCAGCTGATCCAAGCATAAAGTGAGCAAATTGATCACCATTAAGTGCCTTAGCGGTATGCAAAAAAATCCTTGGCGCTATACGCGATTCTGATAAAAGAACGCTATTAAAAATATTATCCATGGTGTTTAAAAAGCCAGATGTCGTTTGTGGTATCACAAAATTGCCCTTCGATATGCCTTTGGCTAAAGTCGCCATCTGGATCTGGATTGCGCTAAAAGCATAGCCTGAGGATAAACGAACAGCACCACTAGCCGCGCCAATTTTTGATTCGTTTGATGATGCTTTTGTGACGTCCTCCATTGGTATAACGCCAATTTCTTCTCGGATCAGCTCTTCTACTTCAATGCCCTGGTTACATAGCCATTCACTAATCGCCTGCCGATACCAATCTTTGTCTTCCAACTGACGTGAAATCATGGTGGATTCTACAAAGAGATTATGGTTTGAGAAGGGGAGCGCATAAATAAAATGCAGTCCTCTTGATTGATCAACGCGAAAATCCATTAACGTGGCAACAGTAGTGTCCGGCAGAGGCTGCTTGGTGCGAATTTCCCAACCTAAAAAGTGCTGTTTTAATCCATATGCAGCTTCTAGGGGCGGTCGGCTGTCAAAAATATGCTCAGCTCTATAGTCTTGACCTTGTGAGATAAAATTGTGTTGTCCCGTCAAGTTATCAACCGAGCTTCGCTTTATATCTATGCAGCCTTCTAAGCTGTCTTCAGAATGCTGTAAATAGTCAGTCGAACTAAGACAAAGATAGTTAAATTTTTTACTGGTAAGTAATACGTCCTCCTCATCACTCACTAATCGCCATTTGTGCCAGCTACCGCGTTCGCAGTGTTTTAATCCTGCTTGCTGTTCTGGTGTTGCCCATAGACTCCAACAGTAGTTTCGTTGCTGTGGCGTTTTAGGTTCAAAAACAGTAGTAACTAAGTTGTTTCTTTGTGCGGCTAAGTTTTTGGCTAAAGTCATACCTGCATTGCCACCGCCAATAATTGCTACATCAAGGTTAATTACGTTTTTATTTGACACCGGATAAGCCCTTTAAACTTTTGTGAAGCTCAGCATTATGAATCGGTACGGTTAGCGGCAAAAGCTCAGAAAAACTTCTCAAAGAGAGTAATACTTTTTCTGGGGCAGCTACCATTACACGACCTTCCCACCAAGTGAGTTTTTTGCGCTGCAGAACCCAGCCAATTTGACGATACACACGAAGGGCAATGGCAATGGACAATCTTGATCGAAAAGGAAGTAATCTAATGCCAATCAAGGCGCTACTGTAATAAGCTTCTGACATGATTAGCAAACGATCTATAGCATCTGCGACAGGTTTATGGCTAGCGGCCTTTCCCAGGGCCATATCATCAATTGAAATATCTTCACCAAACCAGATTGAGGGCAGATAGCGACGACCCATCTTAGCATCTTCCAGAACGTCTCTGGCGATATTAGTCAACTGCATAGCGATACCTAGATCGATAGCAAAGCTCTCTGCTCTAGCGGTCTTGCACTCTAATACGCGGCACATCATTAGACCTACAGTGCCAGCGACAGCGTGACAGTAACGTAGCAGCTGCTGTTCACTTTCAACCTCCGTCGGCTGCTGATCTGACAGCATACCATCCAGTAACTCTCTTGCTGCAGCCAGTGGAATACGACATTCGTCAGCAAGGTCAAGAAATTTTGATAATTCATCAATGGTAGAGTCATTGCCGGTGTCTAAGCTTTGGCGTATGTCTTCTAATGATTCCTGTCTGTTTGGCAGATCGCCATCAGCCAAATCATCGACAAAGCGGCAAAATTCGTAGAGTCGGGCAGCATTGTTGGCTAAGCGAGAGCCTAGAAAAAAGCTTGCCCAATAAAAAGATTTGCCATGCCGCGCGAGCACCTGTCGGGACTGCGGGTTTTCCATAAATAATCTTCTACGCTGATTGCTCTTGATGTTGATCTATTTTGGGTGGCTTAACTGAAAAGATTAGTTTTTTAGCCACCGGTTGTAGTTGATGCGGAATATTGGAGATTAAATTTTCCGCCTGCGCCAACCAGAACTCTACTCTTTGGTTAGCATGTAAAATGGCCTCACTTGAAGCAATCCGTCTCTGCCATATATGAGTTTGGTGTTGGTCGGTTGAACAGTACCACTTATCAAAAGCCTGAATGTCGGTTGTTTCTAGATTGGCAAAAATACTTACTACAAGATTTGGTTTACGACCACTGAGGTCGCTGGATAACTGACTTGAGGGGACTATGTCGTCGATATCATTACGTCCCTGATATGCCAAACCGCAAAACTCTACCAGGGAGTCTATATTATTTGCATGAGTATCAAGCCCCGCACAAATCGCAGCGCCTTTAATAGGTGCAATCAGTAGCGGAGCGGTCTTATTTTTGGCAATGCGCTGCCAATCAGACATTGGCGCATATACACGTTGATCGATATCGGCGATTTGGCCGCTGCAGGTTTCCTGCATTGCGTTAGCCAGCAGTGCTACTAATTGACCACTATGAGTTGTACTTCGTGCTGCAAGCTCAAAGGCTTTTGCAATCATCCAGTCACCCAAGCATAGCGCCATGTCTGAACCAAACCGTTGGCTAATGCTGGCTTGGCCACGTCTATGAGTGCTGGCATCACTAATATCGTCATGTATTAGTGATGCATTGTGCAGAAGCTCACAAGCTGCTGCCCAATGTAAAGAATCTTGGGGGTGCTGATTAACGGCTTTACCCGATGATAACGCTAGATATGCTCTGAAGGATTTTCCAGGATTTTTAAAATGATAATAAGCCGCATCAAATAAAGAGTTCTGAACATGAGGCATCTCACGTTCGTAAAGACTATTTAGTTGCGATAGCCGGTCTAACCCCTTTTGTAATGAATCTAATGGGGACATTGCGTGTACCCTTCATTGATTATACATTCACGCAGTTATATTACTGCTTTTTTGATCAGCCCTAGGTAAGGCTGAGAATGAAAGAGCTAGCGCAGCTAGCCCTTTCATTGTTAACGCAATCAACTTTACTCGGAATCAGCTACTGCAGCTGCCCAAATAACTACACCAAAGCCGATCTTATTCCAGAAATCTGCCAAGTTGTAAATTAGGTTCATAGTTCCAGCATCAGCGCCGCCACCGATGTAACCCATGTAGTAGCCCAATGGATAAATAGCCCAACCAACAGTGACAAGGAACGTCATTGTTTTGTAAGCTTTCTGGACATTGGCATTAGCCAAGCTAGCGTTAACCTGACTTGCTTCACCTTTCATTATGTACCAAATTACATAGAACCAAGCTCCCATCGATAGGATAAAGGCCATTGTCACACCCATCATGCCAGTCTCGCCCATGTATCCAAAGATCAACATAGCAGTTGTGCCGCCAAGTAGATTCCAGAATACGCGTGCGGGTACCTTACCAACAGCTGACATAATCAAATAGAACTCGACCATCAATAAAGGCACTGTTAGCAACCAGTCAATGTATCGGAACTCGGTAGGAGATGTGCCAGTTGCCACCCATACGTCTCGCATGTAGAAATAGTGGACTGCGGCAATCAATGTAACCAAGCCTGAAACTGTCAGTGAAGTCTTCCACTTGCCCGCGACACGATCGCGCTCAACGAAGAAGAATGCAGTGGCAGCGACAAGCGCCATAGATATCAACCAAAAGGACATGCCGACGTAATCGCCGGAAGATAAATTATCAGTCATTTTAAAACCCTTCTTAATCACTTTTTTTTTAAGTGCAAGCGAGCCAAACGGAAGGCGAGCAAGCCGCACCACGTATTACAGAATGTCTTGAAGAACTTCTAGACGACCCTGACCCAACAAACTTATCTTCTTTTTCACAAAAGTGCAACTAGCGCGTTTAAATGAAAATTGTAAATAACTGAATCATAAATTACGCGCGAAGTAGAATATATCGAAAATTTCAACTTAAAAAGTATATTGACCACTTTTTTTTGGTGTAGCGTAGTTCACCGAATTTTCACAGTGGCCAATCTGCTACATCCACTGAATCAAGGCTGATTGTCATTGGCGAGCCCTGCCATTTTGATGTGAATTCACCCTTCGAATCATGCATAGCAGCTTGCTTTTTTAAATCAAATTGTCTGTGCCCTCTGGGATCTGCTCCCACACCAGCTAGGTATTGCCAGTTGCCCCAGTTTGATGCAACGTCAAAGTCAATTAGATGTTGTTCCATAAACCTTGCACCGTATCGCCAATCTAAGTTAAGTTCATGAACAAAACAACTAGCCACAAGTTGACGTCCCCGATTGGACATATACCCGGTGGCCACAAGTTGTTTCATAAAGGCGTTGACAAGAGCAAACGGGGTGTTGCCTTGACACCATTTTTGGTAGCGTTCTGCATAAAAGCTTGTGTTGGGTATCTTGGGTCTGAGACCTTTAAATCGAAACACTGTGTTGCCATGGTGATGTGCGTACCATTGAAAATATTCGCGCCACAACAACTCAAAATAAATCCAGTAGGTTGATTCATTGGCCACCTTGAGAGTTTCATATTCTATTAATTTAGAAACAATTGTCTTTGCAGATAGACTTCCGTTGGATAGCCAAGGGGAAAATTTTGTTGAATAGTCCATTCCTTCCAACCCATTGCGGGTGTTTTTGTAGGTACTGGGGAGATCGCTATCGAAGTATGTTTCTACGTGGTGTCTCCCAGCTTTTTCACCGCCGATAAACAGCGGTGTGGTAAGTTTGTCATAGAGCGATGCTTGGTAATGTTCGCGATTAGCTATTGGACTTGGCGGCATTTTTGTTACGTTGTCAGTTATGGGGCTGACCCGTATATTCTTTTCCACAACACGTCTGAATTTGGAAAAACTAGAGGGAAGATCCTCAATCTCAAAAGGTAGTTCATGAGGGTCGAATAGAGTGTGCGTATGTTGTTGATGAAAAGTAATGGACGAATACCGTGATCTCAACACAGACCATTGATGGTTTTCAAACCATCCTGCGTTAACGCTACTGTAGACATGAGTGACATCATATTGGGTGATTAGTTCTGCGATAGTGTCGACCATGGGTCGGTTCACTACCAACAAATGTTGCCCAAACCCTTTCAGTTCTTGATCAAGAGCTGTTAAAGACTCAAACAAAAATCTTTCGCGGTGATCTGATAGCTTTTGAGGTCCGTGCAACGCACTTGACGCCGATACTGGTTCGCAGCAGTAAATACAAATTAACCTGTCCACCTCAGCGCATGCGGCGGTCAGCGTAGCATTGTCTGACAGACGAAGATCATTCCGAAAGAGTATAATACCAGTCTTTTTCATAAAATTTGTAACTCTAAAATTGTTGTTATCAAGAGTTGTTACGCGATGGTCTTTTTGCCGGATCCTATTATTTGGAGGTTATTTTCTGTGGCTGTGGTGGATCTGAGGTAATTTTTTTTGCGTATCACCCACGATAAAAAAAATGGGCTTCACAGGATAAAAAAGTATGACAACTGTCCCCCGAGAGACTCCCAAAATTATGATTGTTCTTGGTTACGCTGGGTTACTACCCTTTGTGGTCACAGCGGTAATGATGGCTCGCGCTGCGTGGTTTGGCGAAGGATTGCAAAGCGCTGCCTTAGGCGGGTTTTATGTACCTTACATTTTCATTGCATACAGCGCGGTTATACTCAGTTTTTTGGCCGGTACACTTTGGTCCAAGTGGACTTCTTTTCAAAACCAAGGTCTCTCGGGTCTAATAATTGTTTCGAGTAATGCCGTGGCTTTAATCAGCTGGATAGCGCTGCTGTTAATCTATCTTTCTTCTCTAGCCACTCTTTTGGCTCTCGGATTACTGGTATCCGGTTTTTTAAGCTTGATGTATTTGGAGCGATTTTCTCAAAATATGGATAGGCGTTACTGGCAATTGCGAGTCAACCTGACTATCGCAGTGACCATCACGCATCTTATAGTTATTGTGTTAATGGTGACGGAGTTGTAATGATGACTGAATTGACGTTATTTTTTGATGGGGGCTGCCCTTTATGTGCCGCAGAAATTGATCAACTCCGCAAGCGTGATAGGCTTCAAAAAATCGCTTTTGAAGACATTTTTGCTGTGGGTTTTACCAACAGATTTCCTCACATTAGCCAGGCGGAGGCTGATCGAATTTTGCATGGTGAGTTGTCCGATGGTCGCCTCATTTTTGGTCTAGATGTCACCTGTCTTGCTTGGACATTGGTCGGTAAGAGTCGTTGGGTTAGGCTCTTGAGATGGCCTGTTGTGAAGCCTGTTTCGGATTTATTATATACGTTTTTCGCTCGTCATCGACACCACATTTCAAGATTGATAATGGGGCGTAGGCGCTGCGATGGTTGTGCTGTTAAAGGACAGAAAAAATGACAATCGGTCAAAAAAATTCGGCGCTAGTTTTAGGGTCTAGCGGTGGCCTGGGTGCGGCCATCCTAATGGAATTAGTAAATGATCCAAGCATTGATAGAGTCTTTGCTGTTAGTAGGTCTCAATGCCCTCAACAACTAATAGATGGGGGTGAAAGAGGAAAGGTGGTATGGCTGCAAACAGAGTACAGTGAGTCTGCTATGGTTGAGGTAACTAAATCCCTTGCGCCTCACAGTGGCGGGTTCAGTCGGGTCTGTATATGCCATGGGGTACTGCATACCGATACGCTCAAGCCGGAGAAGCGGCTGGAGGATCTCAACGAAGCGTCTTTGCAGTCAGTATTTCACAGCAATGCGGTTATTCCTGGAATTTGGTTGAAGTTATTATTTCCAATTTTGAAAGGGAGTACTGATTGTATTGTGGCCGCCTTGAGTGCGCGCGTAGGTAGTATTTCTGACAATAATCTTGGCGGCTGGTATGCTTATCGAGCGTCTAAAGCAGCATTAAATATGATTCTGAAAACTGCAGCTATCGAGTATGGTCGTAGGGTCAAAAATGTTAAGCTGATTGCTTTTCATCCGGGCACCACTGATACAGATTTATCAAAACCTTTCCAGGCAACTGTGCCTACGGGTAAATTATTTACACCCAGTTTCGTGGCTGAACAGTTAGCTATTATCATGGATACCGTTAAAATGGACGGTACAGTGTCTTTTCTTGACTGGAACGGTCAGTCGATCGATTGGTGATTAAGAGGCTTTTTTATCAGAAACGAAGAAAGAAGCGGCCGTGCATAGGCTATCCATATTTATCTATGATAAATAAAACATATTTAAGGATGCTTCATGAGGGTTACTCAAACACTTACGTGCGACATAAAAGATCTTTCACATGATGGTCGAGGAGTAGGCCGGGTCAATGGCAAAGCCTACTTTATTGATGGGGCTCTTCCTGAAGAAAAAGTAACCTTTGGCGTCACGGTGCAGAAGCGTAATTTCGGTGAAGGCCGGTTGACCAATATCCAATCAGGTTCTGCTTATCGAGTTACTCCGGAGTGTAAATATTTTTCTAAATGTGGCGGATGTAGCCTGCAGCATCTTGAGCATAGTCAACAAGTTGAGTTCAAAAAGCAGCAAATTCTTAAGACTTTGGGACGTTCAAATATTGCCGTAGAAAACATTTTGGATCCTCTATCGGGTAATGCAAATCACTACAGAAGAAGAGCAAGGTTAGCGGTCCAGAGAGCTCGAGACGGCGAGTTCTTGGTGGGGTTTCGAAACGCTCGAAGCAATAGAATAGAGCCTGTCAGTCACTGCCTTGTGTTAGATCCAGCGTTAGACGCTCTATTGACGAAGTTACCATCGTTTCTTGGCAATTTAAAGCGAGATATCAAAATCACGAGCGCCGAGTTAGTCGTTGGTGACAATGCTCTGGCAATGGCTATTGATGCAAGTCGAGATATATCTCTTGAGGAAACTAATGCTATCTTACAAGAAATGAAACAGAGTACAGTTGCACAGCTTTGGTGGAGAGATTCAACAGCCAGCTCTTATCAACGCCTCGACAAGGGAACTCAATCACTTGAATTTGAGGTTTCAGACGACGTTAAGATTGGTTTTGAACCAGGACAATTTATTCAGGTCAATGGCGTTATTAATCGACAGATGATTGATCAAATGCTGAAGCTTGTATGTAAGAATATCAATGGAGTTGCTGTTGATCTCTTTTGTGGTTCTGGTAACTTATCGTTGCCTTTGGCGAGGCACTTTAAACGCGTAATCGGTGTCGAAGGCTACTCGAGCCTTGTGGATGCTGCAAGACGAAATGCTGATTTTAATAAAATTAGCAATGCAGAGTTTTTGGTCGCTGATTTAAACAAAGTAGGTGATCTTAATGTGGTCACTAAAATAGCGTCCAAAATTGACTTGGTAGTGCTTGATCCGCCTCGCCAGGGTGCTGCCGGAGCGATGCCTTGGGTGGTAAAGTCTAGGGCTAAGCAAATAATGTACATATCATGTCATCCATCTACTATGGTGCGAGACGCCGAGGTTTTAATGGAAGCGGGGTATAAACTAAAGCATATAGGCGCCATGGATATGTTCCCCCATACCACTCATATAGAGTCCATGGCCGTTTTTGAGCTTTGATATTTTTGTCCTCTAGAGTCTCAAAAACAAAGATGACAGATAAGTGTATTGAGACTGTCAGAGTTGTGATGAATGAGGTAGAATTAGAATTCTTTTTTAGTCACCTAAACACCCAGGAAAATTAACTATCATGTTCGATAAAGACCACACAATTGCGAAGATTGATCCCGAATTATGGCAGGCTATGCAACAAGAAGATCAGCGCCAAGAACAGCATATTGAATTAATTGCTTCAGAAAATTACACCAGCCTAGCAGTTATGGAAGCTCAGGGTGGCAAGATGACTAATAAATATGCAGAGGGCTATGCAGGCAAACGCTACTACGGTGGTTGTGAGTATGTGGATGTGGCAGAAGAATTAGCGGTAGAACGACTTAAAAGTTTATATGGCGCTGAATATGCTAATGTTCAGCCTCACTCAGGATCTCAGGCAAATAGCGCAGTATTTCTTGGTCTTATAAAGGGTGGAGATACTGTTTTAGGCATGAGCCTGGCCGATGGTGGCCATTTAACTCATGGTGCTAAACCTAATTTTTCGGGAAAACTATACAATCCTATCCAGTACGGCTTGAATGCGGATACAGGGTTGATTGATTATGATCAGGTCGAGTCGTTGGCTTTGGAGCATAAGCCAGCGATGATTATTGCCGGGTTTTCCGCTTACTCAGGCATCATGGACTGGGCTAGATTCCGAGAAATTGCCGATAAAGTAAACGCTTACTTACTGGTTGACATGGCGCACGTCTCCGGATTGGTCGCGGCCGGTGTTTATCCTAGTCCAATTCCCCACGCTCATGTAGTCACTTCAACCACACACAAAACGCTAAGGGGTCCCCGCGGTGGGATTATTTTGACAAATGATGCTGGTATAGCTAAAAAATGTAACTCAGCAGTTTTCCCTGGTAGTCAAGGTGGTCCTTTATGTCATGTTATTGCGGCTAAAGCAGTCGCTTTTAAAGAAGCTGCAAGCGAAGAGTTTGTCGCTTACCAAAAGCAAGTAGTTGCCAATGCAAAGGTAATGGCCGCAACTTTTATGGAGCGAGGAATTAACATTGTGTCTAATGGAACTGAAAATCACTTGATGTTGGTTAGCCTTATTGGCAAAGATTACACTGGAACTGACGCAGACAGGGCCATGGGCGAAGCATTTATTACTGTTAATAAAAATGCCGTGCCAAATGATCCCCGATCACCTTTTGTGACGTCTGGCCTTCGTGTGGGTACTCCGGCGATTACCACTAGAGGTTTCGGTGTAGCAGAAACTGTTCAGCTCACTCATTGGATGTGTGACATTCTAGACAGTCTTGAGGATGGGACATCAGACACCGTTATTGCAAGTACCAAGGCCAAAGTATTAGAGATTTGTGCACGGTTTCCCGTATACGGTTAACCTGTTTATGAAACCTTACTTAGTCTACAAGATGTTTGAAGAGAGGGCCATATTTTGGAGAGTACAGTACCGGTTCGTTTAGCTGCTACCGCAGTCTTAGTTCGCGATTCTGTAGGCGGTGGTATAGACGTTCTGTTGCTCCGACGAAACGCCACGTTGGCGTTTGCTGGAGGCGCTTGGGTGTTTCCAGGTGGCGCTATCGATCCTCCTGAGGTTGCTGCCGCTTCATCGGATAAGGCCGCTGCCAAGGTGGCAGTGGTGAGAGAAATACGAGAAGAGTGTGGACTGACAGTTTCTTCAGATGATTTGGTCTACTTTTGCCATTGGACTACGCCCAAAGGTGAAAAAAGATGTTTCGCTACTTGGTTCTTTGTGGCAAATGTCACTAATAATGCTGGCGACATATTAATTGATGGGTCTGAAATTCATGAATTTCAATGGCTAGAAGTCGATGAGGCCATCTCTCTACATCATTCTGGTAATTTAGTTTTGATGCCTCCAACTTATCTATCGTTGAGTTTGATTGCTAAGTACGGATCAGCTGAAATGGCCTGTTCTGCTCTTAGGTATCGCACACCTTATGCGGTAACCCCACGTCTATGCCAACAGGACGGCATGATGATATGTTTATATCCGGGTGATTCAGGGTATGAGAGTATAGAGCCAAATCTTTCTGGTCCTCGCCACAGAACTTTTTTTACACCCAAAGGGATGCAATACGAACATTCCGGCAATGACGTGGGTGTGTCACCAATGGATCAGCCATAGTCACTTTAACTAGTCGAATATTCGGCGTATTGTGTTAAAGTAGCGCCCCAAATTTTTGAGTTTATTTATGTACTGCCCATTTTGTAATGCCGATGATACCAAGGTTGTAGACTCAAGGCTTGTCGCAGAGGGTGGTCAAGTTCGGAGACGGCGTGAATGTGTGGTTTGTAGCGAGCGGTTTACCACGTTTGAGTTAGCTGAACTAGTAATGCCTAGGGTTATCAAAAGTGATGGTAGTCGTGAGCCGTTTGATGAAGATAAGCTGCGCGCTGGCTTGCAGAGGGCTCTTGAAAAACGACCTGTGTCAATTGAACAGATAGAGATCGCACTTTCTCAAATCAAACATTTTTTGCAGGTCACTGGTGAGCGTGAGATTCAATCTCGAATTATTGGTGAAGAAGTGATGCGACAACTTCAGGAATTAGATGAAGTAGCTTACATCAGGTTTGCCTCAGTTTACCGAAGTTTTCAAGACTTAAGTGAGTTTCAAGATGAGCTTAACAGGCTCAATGGTTCAAAGCCGGGGTCAGGGAAAAAATGATAGTTTTTTCAGCGCAAGATCAACAGATGATGGCACGAGCGTTGACACTTGCAGCGAAAGGCCGTTTTACTGCCTCCCCTAATCCTGCGGTAGGTTGTGTTATTAGTGTTCAGAATCGCATTTTAGGGGAGGGATATACTCGACCAGCAGGCGGTAATCATGCTGAAATTGAAGCATTAAATATGGCGGTTGAAGCCTCAGGGGCTTGTGTCTATGTAACACTGGAACCCTGCAGTCACTATGGAAAAACAGGTCCTTGTGTAGAGGCATTGATAAATGCCGGGGTAGCAAGAGTGGTGATCGCCAGTGAAGATCCTAATCCATTGGTGTCAGGCCGTGGCATTGAAAAATTAAAGAAAGCTGGAGTGGTTGTGGACTGTGGTCTTTTGGAAGATCAGGCGCGACAGCTGAACAAAGGTTTTTTTAAGCGCCATGAGCAAGGATTACCATGGATATTGGTTAAAATGGCGTCAAGTATTGATGGCCGAACGGCAATGGCGAGTGGGCAAAGCCAGTGGGTGACCACTCCAGCGTCACGTCGAGATGTGCAACGGTTGAGAGCAGCAAGCTGTGCAATTGTAACCGGTATAGGTACTCAACTTATGGATGACCCATCTTTGACTGTGCGCATTACTGCTGAGGAACTAGGAGTACAGGATACACTGACTCAGCCATTGCGAGTGGTTGTTGACAGTCAGTTACAGATGCAGCCAACAGCAAGAATGTTAGCTCAACCGGGCATCACTGTTATTGCTACCATAGATGGAGATGCGCAGCGCCAAGCAGCTAAAGCGTTAATTGAGGTCGGTGCAGAAGTGGTATTTTTGCCTGCTGCTGGTGAACATATAGATTTACATAAACTAGTAGTTTATCTGGCAGAGCGAGAATGCAACTGTATCATGGTTGAGGCGGGTGCAGGCTTGGCTGGTGCTTTTATAGGTGAAGGGTTACTTGATGAATTGGTGTGTTATTGGGCGCCAAAATTATTTGGTAATCAGGCGCGACCGATGTTTAATCTGCCCATTAGCACGATAGATGCTCATTTAGCGTTGTCGATTCAGGATGTGCGTCAGATCGGAGAAGATTTGCGTATTACAATGTATCCCGATAAAGATTATTAGTTATAAAAAGTTGACGATAAAACAGAGTACTGAGTTGTAGTCTAATTAGCGATTGATAGTGAGGAAAAGAATATGTTTACAGGTATTATTTCTGCCATTGGTGAGGTAGCTGGTTTGGAGTCTCGCGGTGGCGATGTTCGATTGACAATCAACACTGGTAAATTGGGTTTGTCTGATGTGATTTTGGGAGATAGCATCGCTTGTAATGGTGCATGTCTAACGGCGGTTGAGTTAACCGACCAGGGTTTTATTGCGGATGTTTCAGTTGAAACCTTAACCTTGACCACTATTGGCAGTTGGTCTGTGGGTAGTCGTATTAACCTAGAGAAGGCTATGCAGGCTACTGACCGCTTTGGTGGTCATATTGTTTCTGGTCATGTCGATGGTATTGGCGAAGTAGTCTCCTTAGAAGGGGACGCTAGATCCTGGCGTTTCAGAATTCGAGCACCAATAGATCTTGCGAAATATATTGCCCACAAAGGTTCTATTACAGTGGATGGCACAAGTTTGACGGTAAATATTGTTGATGGTGCTGAATTTGAGTTAAATATTGTGCCACATACAATGTTACATACGGTAATAAGTGACTACGATGTCGGCAGTAAGGTAAACCTTGAGGTCGATTTGGTGGCGCGTTATTTAGAACGTCTTTTACTGGGCGAGAAAGCTGCCGAGCAATAGATAATAATTCGACTTAAGAAGAGAAATATTTAATGGTATTAAATACAGTAGAAGAATTAGTTGAAGATATCCGTCAAGGAAAAATGGTTATCCTGATGGACGATGAAGATCGAGAGAATGAAGGTGATCTGGTCATGGCCGCACCGATGGTTCGGCCTCAAGATATTAATTTTATGGCTACCTATGCGAGGGGTCTTATTTGTCTAACGCTCAATGAGCAGCGCTGTAAGCAGTTGGATCTTGCAATGATGGTTACCGGTGTAAATAATAATTCAAGTCACGGTACGCCTTTTACCTTATCCATTGAGGCCGCAGAGGGAGTAACAACCGGAATCTCTGCTGCGGATCGTGCGCGCACGGTTCAGGCTGCAGTAGCTGCCAATGCTCGTCCAGATGATATTGTTCAGCCAGGGCATATTTTCCCGCTGAAAGCTCAGGCAGGTGGAGTTTTAAGCAGAGCAGGCCATACAGAAGCGGGTTGTGATCTAGCAAAAATGGCTGGGTTTGAACCTGCCGCTGTGATTGTTGAAATTATGAACGAAGACGGAACGATGTCTCGTCGAGACGATTTGGAAAAATTTGCTGAAAAGCATCAACTAAAGATTGGCACTATTGCTGACTTGATTCACTACCGTTTAGTCACGGAAAAAACCACTCAATGTATCAATGAAAGACCGGTTAAAACTCATTTTGGTGAGTTTATCCTCAAGACTTATTTAGACAAAGCTCGGAATGAAAAACATTTTGCCTTGGTTATGGGCGACGTCAGTGGCAATGAGCCAGCATTGGTGCGCGTTCATGTCAACCGATTGGCAAGAGACATTCTTGCTGTTGAATCCCTTGGAGACTTCAAAGCATGGTCTTTCCATGGTGCCCTTGAGCGAGTTGCAAAAGAGGGAAGAGGTGCGGTTGTGCTTCTATATTATCCTGAGACAGCTGGTGATATAGATGCTGAAGTTGAGGCGATTTTAAATCCTACTGTTGGTAATACAAAGCTAGCGAGTGATGTGGTGTATCAACAAGTGGGCACAGGTTCACAAATACTTATGGATTTAGGTATCAAGAAAATGCGTTTGATGAGTGCACCATTTAAATTTACAGCAATCTCTGGTTTTGATCTAGAAGTTGTTGATTACGTTAGTTGTGATTAATTTAATTCAAATTTAATGATCGAAATGATCAACATAACAATAGGAATTTTTTGATGGGACAGTTCAGGCCTAAAGAAGGTGATTTTGATGCAGGGGCGGTTCGTATAGCTGTCATTGCCGCACGATGGAATTCTAAGATTACTGATGCTCTGCTTGATGGGGCCATTAAGGCATTGGCTCGTCATGGTATTATTGATAAAGCCGTCGATGTTTTCCGTGTGCCAGGCGCGTTTGAGCTGCCAAT
The DNA here is from genome assembly GCA_029254005.1 of Porticoccaceae bacterium. GTDB lineage: Bacteria > Pseudomonadota > Gammaproteobacteria > Pseudomonadales > Porticoccaceae > HTCC2207. The sequence continues at coordinate 31,534 of JAQWYJ010000098.1, forward strand.
TGCTAGTCAGCATGCTGCGCGCACTGAGCGATATAATGGAATTATCGCTTTGGGTTGTGTTATACGTGGCGACACTCCGCATTTCGATTATGTTTGTTCAGAGACCACCCGTGGTCTCGGACAGGTAAGTCTAAAGCATAATATGCCTATCGCTTTTGGTTTATTAACCACTGATAACTTGGATCAGGCCTTAGCAAGAGCTGGAAACAATGCTGAGAATAAGGGAGAGGAGTCTGCGTTATCGATTCTTGAGATGCTCACTGTGTTTAATCAAATGGATGGTAGTTGGTAAATGTCAAAAGCAAGAGAGCGTCAGAAAGCGCGTCGTATGCTGGTTCAGGCTCTGTATTCATGGGAAGTAGGTGGTACAGATCTAGAGACTATAGAGGCAGAATTTCACGCTGATAACAAGATGAGTAAAGTTGATAACAAACTTTTTCATGCTATTTTGTTTGGTGTGCCTAAAAATCTAACAGAGGTGGATGGTACTTTTGAGCCCTTCCTCGACCGAGACAACAAGCAACTTGATCCTGTTTCCAGGGCGGTTTTGCGTCTATCAACTTTTGAGATGATATTTAGTATAGATGTACCCTACAAGGTGGTTATTAACGAGGGAGTTAATCTCGCTAAAACCTATGGACCCACCGATGCTTTTAAGTTTATTAATGGCGTGCTTGATCAGGTTGCCATTGTAAAGCGCGGTATAGAAATCAAAGCTGACCGCGCTATGTAGGCTCACTTTAGGGAGGTACAAGTTTGTCGCGATCATCACCCAAAAAAGCTAACGAATTTCAAATCATTGAGGCTTACTTTAAAGATTTAACTGAACAGGACGGTGTGGTCACAGGAATTGGTGATGACGGTGCTGTTATTGAATTATCTGTGAGCGGTAACCAGTTAGTGGTCGCTACAGATACACTCCTAGAGCAGGTTCACTTTCCATCCTCTGCTTCTGCCGACCGTATTGCTCATCGTGCACTTTGCGTTAATCTCAGTGATATGGCTGCTATGGGCGCCAAGCCTAGGTGGTTTACTTTAGCGCTTACTTTACCAAAAGAATATGCGAAAGAATCTTGGCTAAAAAAATTTAGTACTGGGCTTGCAGATATCGCCTCTGAGTATAGTTGCGCTCTAATAGGAGGCGATACCACTGCAGGACCTCTCACTATATCGATTACGGTAATCGGCGAAGTGGTGGAAGGACAGTCCTTAAAACGTCACGGAGCAAGGGCGGAGGATTATATATATGTTACTGGCACTTTAGCCGACGGTGCTGCTGGATTGAGTACCATTAACGATATATATGGTTGCACATTTATTGATATCATAGAGCGAGAACGATTGATAAATCGCTTTTACAGGCCCGAGCCAAAAGTAGCAGAAGGACTTACGTTGAATTCGATAGCTTCCGCCTGTATCGATGTCTCTGATGGGTTGGTGGCAGACTTAGGGCATATTTGTAATGCTAGTGAGCTCAACGCAGAGATTTTTACTGATAAACTGCCCGTTCACGCCAATGTTAAGCGGATATTTCCTGACAAATTTTTATCATGGGCTCTGTTTGCGGGAGATGATTACCAGTTATGTTTTACTGTTTCGAAAGAGTATCATGCGCTGATGTCAGTATGGATAGAAGACGGTATTATCGATGCTACAGAAATTGGCTTCATGGCGGTAAACTCAAAGACGAGCGGTCAGGTATTAATAGATGGAATACCATTTGAGGCATCTAAAAAGGGATTCGATCATTTTGAATAATAATCCGTCATTGGCAACTATAATTACAAATCCTCAAATGTTTTTGGCATTTGGCTTTGGTAGTGGCCTATCACCTGTTGCTCCAGGTACCATGGGCACTCTGGTTGCGGCATTACTATGGGTGTTTCTTGCTGAACTCCCGTTGATAAGTTATTTGGTATTTATTAGTTTGTCTGGTATTTTTGGAGTATATTTGTGTGGGTCAGCGGCTAAAAAACTGGGTGTTCATGATCATGCAGGTATTGTTTGGGATGAATTTGTCGGACTTTGGATAGCCATGATAGCGTTGCCATTTGAGTGGCAATATCTAGTTTTAGGGTTTGTGTTGTTTCGTTTTTTTGATATCGTAAAGCCTTGGCCTATCAGTTGGATAGATGGCAATGTGGGCGGTGGCTTTGGTATTATGATCGACGATGCTGTCGCTGGCGTGGCCACGGGCGTAACGATTCAGTTATTGATTGTTTTTGATTTAGTTTAAGTCTACGTAAAGATAGATCAAGGAAAGAAACTATAATAAAAAGGACATTTAATCGATGAAAGCTTTGCTACCTGTCATAATTTTAATTGGCGCGGTGTGTGTTGCGGTTGTTATGAGTAGTTTGCGGCCTGAACCGGAAAAAACACCGGTGGTAAACGCTGCGCTCGCAGTTAACACTCAAACCATTTTCCCTTCCGATGTCAGCTTAATCGTCAGCTCTCAAGGCTCAGTCAAACCTCGAACGAGCACCATGTTAATTTCTGAAGTGTCAGGCACGGTTCTTGAAGTATCTGACCAGTTTGTTGTCGGTGGTCGTTTTCAGGTAGGTGATGTTTTGTTGCGGTTGGATCCCTCGGATTACGAAGTGGCTTTGGAGCGGGCTAGGGCTCAAGAAATTAGTAAGAAGGCAATGTTTGAACTTGAAAAAGCTCGGTCGGTTCAAGCCGAAAAAGAATGGGCTATGACAGGTCGATCAGAGGAAGAAGCACCTTTGCTGGCGCTGAGAAAGCCTTATTTAGCAGAAGCTACTGCACACCTTTTACAGGCTCAAGCAGAGGTAAAACAAGCGGAACTTAAGTTAGAGCGAACAACCATTCGTGCGCCTTATGCCGGTATGGTGTCAAACAAATACGTCGATGTGGGGCAGTATGTCACCTCCGGTGTTCAGTTGGGTGAAATCTTTGCTGTTGATTTTGTCGAAATTAGGTTGCCTCTAACTGAAAAAGACTTGTCGCTGATGAATCCTCTCTTTTGGCAAAATCTAGGTAACAACAACGAGGTTACGCTCAGGGGATCTGTTAATGGACAGCAAGCCCAGTGGATGGCTACATTAACGCGTTCTGAAGGAGTCATTAATGAGTTGACTAGATCACAGTATTTGGTCGCTAGAGTTTCTGATCCCTATAATATTTCTAACGATAAGGCATTTGATTCACCCCTGCTAGTAGGCACATTTGTAACCGCAACATTTGAAGGTAAAACTCTTAAAAATGTGATGAGCATACCGCGGGGTGCACTACTTAGAGGGTCTAAGGTCGCGGTGGTAGATGACTCTCAAAGGATGTCGATAAAGTCGGTAACCCTCAAATTTTCTAATGAAGACTTTTATTATGTAAGTGACGGTTTAGAGCCTGGGGCTCAAATCATTGTAAGTGCTATAGGTACCCCGGTTGAAGGGTTAAAGCTTGAGATTAGTAACAAATCGTTCCAAGGACGAGACAAATAATGGAATCTAAGACAACGGGGCTCATTGGATGGTTCGCTAAAAATCCTGTGGCTGCTAACTTATTGATGGTTTTGATATTTTGTGCTGGGTCATTATCGTTACTTAATATTAGTAAAGAGATGTTTCCTCGTTCAGAGATTAATGTTGTTAGTGTGACTGCTGTGTATCCTGGAGCAGCACCAATTGAGGTTGAAAAAGGTGTCATATTACCTATGGAGTCCGCCTTAGAGGGGCTGCAAGGTATCAAAAAGGTTAGCGCCTCGGCCGGTAGAGACTTTGCCAGAATAGATTTAGAAATTGAAAGCTATGAAGATATCAATGAGGTTATGACTCAAATTGAGAATCGAATTGATAGCATCATTAATCTCCCAGAGGACCTTGAAAGACCAAATGTTAAACGGGTTGAACAAAATCTTTGGGCACTGGGTATTGCCGTTTATGGAAACATGACCCAACAAGAGAAAAAAATCATTGGTGATGAAGTTTATGATGAATTGCTCGCTTTACCCGTCATTAAAGAGGTTCAGCTTTGGGGGGCAGGGACCTACGAAATTTCTATTGAGGTTCAGGAAGATCGTCTTCAGGCGTATAATTTGACGTTAAGTGAAGTTGCTTCCGCAGTGCGTCTATCCTCTTTAGATCTCCCGGCGGGTATGATTCGTACTGAGTCAGGAAATTTATTGGTGCGCACTGAGGGTAAGGCTTATCGAGGCGAAGATTTTGAGAATATAGTATTGCGCAGTGATCTGGACGGGACTCGGTTACTTTTGGGGGATGTTGCCGATGTGCGCGATGGATTTACAGATAGTATTTTTCAAAACCGATTTAATCAAAAACAAGCAATTACTCTAGGCGTTTTTTCTCTTAAGGGACAAAACCTACTTAATATCAGCGAAGCTGTCCATGCCTATACAGAGGAAAAACAACAGTCGTTACCTCAAGGGCTGAGTATCAGTGTATTTGATGATGAGGCGTATTATCTCAATGGGCGTCTAGATATGATGTCGGACAACCTGCTTCTAGGTGGTATATTAGTGGCTTTGGTTTTGGGAATTTTTTTAAATTTAAAGGTCGCATTCTGGGTTATTCTCGGCATTCCAGTGAGCTTTGCGGGCGCTTTTTGGCTGATGCCCTTCGGTTCGGTTACGTTGAATATATTGAGTTTATTTGCCTTTATCATGGTTTTAGGCATTGTTGTAGATGACGCAATCGTAATTGGTGAAAGTGTATTTAGTGAGGCTAAGGAAGATTATCGAAACAAGCTTGCTGCGGGGCAAATTCCGACAGAGGGTTATCGTGCATCCGCAGAGATAGTGGTTGCTGGCACCAAAAAAGTCGCCACCCCATCAACGATTGGTGTTCTTACCACTATGGCGGCATTTTTTCCGATCATGTTCGTTACTGGTAGTTTTGATGGTATCACCAAAGCCATTGGCATAGTGGTTATTCTCTGTCTCATCTTTTCTTTGATTGAGTCAAAATTAATTCTTCCAGCGCATTTAGTCGGATTGAAATTTGGTGATAGATCCTCTGGATTTTTGGCTACGTTCAATCACTATCAAACTACTATTTCTGATGGACTTGAGCGCTTTATAGAAAAAGTATATCAGCCTTTACTTAAAGTGGCTTTGCGTCAGCGCTATACAACCTTAGCGGTGTTTTTTGCGTTGTTAATTGTGACCTTGGGATCAATAAATAGTGGGATTGTTCGTTTTGAATTTTTTCCCAACGTTCCAGGAGATAACGTTCAGGCACAAATTACTATGCAGGACGGTGTGTCGGCAGAAAGTTTAGCTGAAACTGTTGATACGATTGAATCAGCAATTTACAGAGTTGATAGGCGTTATCGTGATGAAAATCCCGACTCGGTGGGATTAGTTGAGCATGTGGGTTTTTTTATCTCAAGTGATGTTTCGGCTAGTTTTCGTGTGGTCTTGACCCGAGCTGAGCTAAGGTCTGTCAGTGCAACAGAAATCGAGAGGCAATGGCGTGCTGAAGTGGGTCTTTTGCCCAATGTCAGTAAACAACGCTATTTTTCAACTAGTGGACCGTCAGGTGCAGCCATAAGTCTGTCATTATCCGGGACTAATCCGGATGAATTAGTCCTTGCCGGTATGGAGCTGCAACAATATTTAGGACAGTTTCCAGGTGTTTATGATATTTACAATTCGCAGGGATCTGGGAGTAAAGAAGTTCTTATTCAGCTAAAACCTAGCGCAAGTCAGGTAGGTGTTCGTCTTTCAGAAGTGGCTACACAAGTGCGTCAAGCATTTTATGGTGAAGAAGCCCAGCGTATCCAGCGTGATTCTGACACGGTTAAAGTGATGGTGAGATATCCGATAAAAGAGCGTCGAGCTATTTCAACGCTTGAAAATATGCATATAAGGACACCCAATGGAGATGCCATTGCTATAGGCGATGTTGCCAATATTAGTCTTGGGATGGGTTTGACAGCAATAGATAGACTCGACCGTCAACGCACTTTGACGGTGACCGCAGAGGTTGAGGAAGAAAAATTGCAGAGTGGTATGGTCATTAATGATGTTCGAGATCAATTTGTGCCGGCACTTTTGAAAAAGTATCCCAGTGTTTCTTACCGTCTAAGTGGAGGCTCCAAAGAGCAGAGAGAGTATTATGTTAAGTTAGCGGTTAGTTTACTGGCCGCACTATTTATGATTTATGGTCTGCTAGCGGTGCCGTTAAAATCCTATATTCAACCGCTGGTTATTATGTCGGTTATCCCCTTTGGTTTTATAGGGGCAATTATTGGCCATGTCATATTTGGTATGGTCGTTAATATGCTGTCCATATTCGGCATAATTGCGCTGGCAGGTGTAGTTGTTAATGACAGTCTTATATTAGTTGAATTTGCCAACCGAGGTCGTCAAAATAATCTCTCTATAGAGCAGGCCATTTTAAATGCAGGGCAAAAGCGTTTTAGGGCTATTTTGTTGACTACATTAACAACTTTTGTGGGGCTTTTACCGGTTTTATTTGAAACTAGTCTTCAAGCACAATTTGTGATTCCAATGGCGTTATCCCTTAGTTTCGGTATTTTGTTTGCCTCAACGATAACATTGGTGCTAATTCCCTGTTTGTATTTTGTAGTTGAAGCTAACCTTTGGTATTTCAAAATACTTGCGATGTTCTTATTAGCATCTTTAATACCTATATTGAGCGTTTGGTTCGGATTTTTTTCCAACACTTTAGGTGCTTTGCTTGTCGGCTTGCTTGTCGTTGCTATGCTTTATTTTACTATCGCTAGATCGATGGGATCTTTACCTAAAAATGAGATCAAGACATAAGCCATATTATTTAAAAGCAATAGCTGCAAAAAGTCTGTCTGCAAGGTTCCATTGGTTGTACAATGTTGGGCCGAATATTATTAGACATTGGAGTTGCCACCAGTGATTCGTTATATTGAATCTTCTAAAATTCCCACTCAGTGGGGAACCTTTGATATCCATGCATTTGAAGACCCGTTCAAGGGAAAAGAACATATTGCTATTTCTATTGGTGATTGTACTTCTGATGAACCTTTATTGGTCCGTATTCATTCAGAATGTTTAACAGGGGATGCCTTGGGGAGTATGCGCTGTG
>JAQWYJ010000118.1 GCA_029254005.1 Porticoccaceae bacterium
AGTCCCTTTACCTACAATTATATGGTTAATGCTATGGCTGTCAGCGGTCTTGTAGGTGGCGTCTGTGGCTTTTTGTCAGCATATCTAATGCTAAAAGGCTGGTCTTTGATTGGTGATGCTTTGTCTCATTCAATCGTACCAGGTATTGCAGGGGCATATATGCTTGGACTACCGTTTGCTTTGGGTGCTTTTTTTGCCGGTGGCTTAGCAGCAAGTACCATGTTATTTTTAAGTCAAAGGACAAAACTTAAAGAAGATGCCATTATTGGACTTATTTTTAGCGCCTTTTTTGGCTTAGGTCTTTTCATGACCTCATTATCACCAGCCTCTGTGGATCTGCAAACCATTGTCTTGGGTAATATTTTAGCAATTACTCCCCAAGATACTTTACAGTTAATAATAATTGGCCTGATCTCGCTCATCATACTAACTGTCAAATGGAAAGACTTGTTGGTAATTTTCTTCGATGAAAATCATGCACGAACTGTAGGCTTACACCCCAAGAGACTGAAAATTCTATTCTTCACACTTTTAAGCGCTTCTGCTGTTGCTGCACTGCAAACTGTCGGTGCGTTTTTAGTCATCGCCATGGTGGTGACACCAGGTGCTACAGCTTATCTTCTTAGTGATCGGTTTGGTGTAATTATCTGCCTAAGCTTTGCTATAGGTGCATTTAGCTCCATTTTAGGTGCTTACCTCAGCTTTTTTATCGACGGCGCGACAGGTGGTGTTATCGTATTACTTCAAGCGTGTCTTTTTACCATAGTGTTCTGTCTGGCGCCAAAACATGGGTACATTGCTGCACAACGAAAAATCGGCGCTGCTGTGACAGTCATTGAGGCTACTCATGACTAGTCTTATGGTGATTTTTGAGCCGTTTACCTTCGTCTTTATGCAACAAGCGTTTGTGATCGCTATTTTAGTAGCGATTCCCACTGCCATACTCTCGTGCTTTTTAGTCTTGAAAGGTTGGTCGCTCATGGGGGACGCTATCTCCCATTCGATCCTTCCCGGAGTTGTCTTGGCCTATATACTTGGCTTTCCCTTTATAATAGGGGCATTTTTCGCGGGCATATTTTGTGCTACCGCAACCGGATTTATTAGCAACAATAGTCGACTTAAAGAAGATACGGCAATGGGCGTTGTGTTTTCCAGTATGTTTGCTCTAGGGATTGTGATGATGACAAAAGTTGACTCTTCGATACATCTCGATCATATTTTATTTGGTGATATTCTCGGGATAAGCTGGGGCGATGTCATGCAGGCAGGCCTGATGAGCGCAATAGTTATAGTCGTTATTCTAGCTAAAGGAAAAGATTTACTAGTATTCGTGTTTGACCATCAACATGCTAACGTGATTGGTCTGCCAGTAGGCCTTCTACATTATGGTCTGCTCTCTGTTCTATCATTGACCATTGTCTCGGCACTTAAAGCCGTAGGCATGATTTTAGTGATTGCCTTATTGATAGCGCCCGGTGCTATTGCGCATCTAGTAACCAACGAATTTAAGCATATGTTGAGACTGTCGATAGTTGTATCTGTTATCTGCTCCATATTGGGCGTGTATGCCAGCTTCTTTATTGACAGCGCCCCTGCACCCACTATTACAGTTCTCTTATCCATAGCCTTCATTGGCGTATTTGTTTTAACTACACGAAAAGCAAAAGTAAACTCTCTGCAACAACCCCAATCGACTGGCTAAAACATAAACACTCAAGCGTTAGGACGCACTCTTCTCACTCCTCAATAGATCCTCGTTTAGCAAACACCATATGTCGATCTTTTACTGAACCGATACGTAAACTCAATAAATCTAGAAAATAATTTTGGTAAAGCTTCCATGGTGCAGTGAGGCCCTCTTTTGGAAAGGTATCGATAGACCGCAGAATATAACCTGACACCAAACCAATAGACATAACGTGCTTAAGATCATTATCGGTATTATGTGGCATACATATCTGCTGTTGGTGTCGATCTAAATATTTAATCAATCTGCAAACATAACTACTGGTGAGATCACATTTTAATGTCCAAGACGCATTGGTATAACCAGTTGCAAAAAATAAATTTGGTACATCACTAAGCATCATTCCCTTATATTGGACTTTCTCTGACACATCTACTTCTTTGCCATCAACATTCACTTGCATACCGCCCATGGCAAGTAACTCAAGGCCTGTGGCTGTAACAATGATATCAGCTTCCAATATTTCGCCTGATTTAAGCTCAATACCTTTCTCGGTAAATGTTTTAATATGTTCAGTAACAACCGATGATGAACCTTTTCGTAGTGACCGAAACAGATCACCGTCGGGCACCAGGCAGAGCCGCTGATCCCATGGATTATAGGTTGGGGTAAAATGCTTCGAGACGTCGACATTATCGCCCAGCCAATGTTTAGTCCATTTAATTAGCTGTGCTTTCATATACTCAGGGCGACGCTTACTCATGCGATAGAGGAGCATTTGAGATAGCACATTTTTGCATCGCGTCAAGGTATAGGCTAACTGGTGAGGTAAATAAGATTCCAATTTTGCGGCAAAACTATCAATTGATGGGCGCGACACCACATAGGTTGGAGAGCGTTGCAACATAGTTACATGCCCAGCAGTCTTAGCCATCGAAGGAACAAGCGTAATTGCCGTTGCACCGCTGCCTATAACCACTACCCTCTTGCCGGTATAATCTAGAGCCTCTGGCCAATGCTGTGGGTGGATAACCTGCCCTTTGAAATCACCTACACCCGGAAAATTCGGAGTATAGCCCCGATCATACCGGTAGTAGCCGGTGCAACTATAAATATAATGACAGGTCATTGCTGACCTTTCGCCAATCTTACCTTTAAACGTGACTGTCCAAAGTGCCAAATCACTATCCCAAGCAACTTTATCTACCTGATGATTGTAACGAATATATTTTTCCACATCATACTGCTTGGCCGTTTCGCGAATGTAACTGAGAATTGCAGGGCCATCCGCAATGGCTTTTTGATTTTTCCAAGGTTTAAAATTGTAACCCAAGGTATGCATATCTGAATCAGAGCGGATCCCAGGATATTTAAACAAATCCCATGTGCCACCGGAGGTACTGCGACTCTCTAAAATAGCATAAGTTTTATTGGGTAACTCATTTGTTAAATGACACGCTGCACCAATACCAGACAGTCCAGCGCCAACGATAACCACATCAACATGATTCAGTATCATCACTACTCCAGAGCTTACAAAATATACCTAACTGCAAATCGCACTTTATCCATTGGGTATCTCTGATATGACAGCTGAATTGTTTACGGCGCTTTTGCGTATCTAAAAAAACCAACCTTGCACTGATTTATCAAGAGACGGCCTACATTTTTTTAACTGACCGTTATAAATAAATGTCTGACGTTTTACATTCTTAGCAACCTTGAGAAGTTGCGGCTTCTTGTTATAAGATTTTTTAGCATAGCCACCCCAGCCTTCATGGTAGGCTAGATATTGACTATAGGGATCGTTTTTTGAAATACCCAATCGACGATGACTTGTGTCAGCATACCATCCAATAAAATTTATAGCATCGGCAAAGTTGTCGCGATCATGACTCCAGTTACCAGTCGCCTTGCGATAATCGTTCCATGCTGGATCCTGAGCCTGAGCGTAACCATAGGCCGATGATTTTCGTGGCAAAGGTATAAATAAAAAGGTTGGCCTATCCGGTCTTACTTTTGGCCGAAAGGACGACTCTTGACGCATAATGGCCATCATCACTGAGATCGGCATGTTCCAGCGCCTTTTAACCGCTCGAGCGTCTTTATACCAATCTGTATTACCCCTAAAGATTTTACAAACATTGTCAATTTGAGGCGGCTGATAGGCAGTGCAACTGACAAGAAGTAAGCTCAAGCCAAGTAGCACTGTCCTTATCATAGTCATAATTTCACCATCTCAATAAAAAATATCATCTGCAGCTATTTTTTGAAGCGAGCACCATGTTCGGACAACCAGTTTTTAACCAGCTCGATAAACGGCTCGATGGGTTCATCAAAACAAGCATCTATCTCAAACCTAGGCAAGATTCGTTCAGCACCACAGTCTCCTAGAAATTGATCAAAATCTTTTCCCGCTTGGGCGAACGCAGGATAACCCGTATCACCTAAAGCGCAAACTGTGAACGACAGTCCATTTAGATCTGGTTGTTCAGTTTCAAGCCAAGTATAGGTATCTTCTGCGTTATAAGGCGCCTCACCATTGCCATACGTGCTAGTTACCACAATGACAAGCTCTTCTGAGGCTAAATCAGCGCTGGTGTAGTCATCAAAATCTGTGACCTCACAAGCATAGTCTTCACTCTGCAACGCAGTACCTAAGTCAAAAGCAAACTCTTCTGCTGTTCCTGTCTCGGAGCCAAACAGAACTCTGATGTTACTCGCTGTTGCCATACCTTCGGTAATATGGCTTTGATCAATGGTCATTCAAAAATCCTCAAAAAAATGTTTATACGGTACCTTGTCTTTACTTAGTCTTTGCTGCAATAGATTAATTTTCTTCGCTGGGTGGCCATGTGCTGAAAAACTGATTTGGGTTTATAGCCCTCTGAGGTCGGTCCACGTTAGACGGTGTACCTATGTACAGGTACCCAATTATCTCTTCATCTTCGGTTACCCCTAGACCTTGATCTATGATTTCGGATGACGCAAAAGGACCTGTTCGCCATACGGATCCAAAACCATGAGCATAGACCCCCATACCGATATTGTTAAGTACACCCCCAGCTGCAATCGCTTGCTCTATAAAGGGCACTTTTTCGTGGGTTTGATAGGATAAAATACCGACCACAATCAAAGGCGCCCTAATGGCTTTAGCTCGAACACTGTCCAGTGTTTCTGGTAACACCAAAGGATCTTTGTACAGTGCATCTTTTACAAACAATTCACCCAGGTGGTGCCGATCATCTCCGGCAATCACTAAAAACCGCCATGGTCGCAGATGCATGTGATCGGGTGTCCGCAGTGAGGCGGCAAAAATTTCATCCATTGTTTCAACAGTAGGCGCTGGTTCCTGCAGCCGCGGATAGGATCGCCGCTGTCCCATCAACGATACAAATATCGATCCTCTAACGCTAATATCGGTCAATCCATTTACTCCCAAAAGATCGAATTACCCAACTGAGCAGATTAAAAAGCGAAGTTTACTCCACTTTTTATCCGTAAACTAATTTCCTGCAGGGAAGGTAGACACTGACACCGAACCAAAGGAGATAATAGCATACAGTACGTTTAACGAGAATAATGTTCATGCATAACGACCATAATTAGGTATTCGGAACGCCTGTATAAGACTTACTTATTTAAATAAATCGTGATTGACCGGTTCATTAAAATCGATGCACTATGACAGCCGGTGGAGGCTACCGTTTAATGAGCACTCTTAGTGTTAAAACAGAGTTTCAAACACGAACCACCCCTTAGGAGATTAAATGACTATTAACCATATCGAAAGCAACAATTTCATCTTTACTGGAACATGCAAGGCTAGGTTAGGTGTAGTAGCTGCTGTAACAACATTTATGGCGAATAAAAATTGTTACATATGCGCACTGGAACAATTTGATGATGATTCCACACACAAATTTTTTATGCGCGCAGTCTTTCGTCGTGAAAAATCTGCGCCCACTATTGAGTCTATCATCGAGCAATTTAGCAGTATCTCAGCCGATTATGGAATGGAATGGAACATTCATGACCCCTCACAAGCTGTTAAAACCCTTATCATGGTGTCAAAATACGACCACTGCTTAGATGACCTACTTTATCGCCAACGAAAAGGTGAGATAAATATGGAAATTACGGCTGTCATTTCCAATCACCAAGATTTACGACCTATGGTAGAACGCGAAGGTATTCGTTTTATCCATTTACCCGTTACCTCAGACACCAAACACCAGCAAGAGCAGCGCCTCCTGGAAATAGTCAAGGAAACCAACTCAGAGTTAGTTGTATTAGCCCGTTATATGCAAATTCTATCCAATGGTCTTACCCAAAAACTAGGCGGCCGCTGTATTAACATTCATCATTCATTTTTACCGGGATTCAAAGGTGCAAAGCCCTATCATCAGGCCTATGAGCGTGGCGTTAAAGTTATAGGTGCCACAGCACACTATGTCACATCTGATCTGGATGAAGGACCTATTATTGAACAAATGTTGACTCGAGTTGACCATAATCATGGACCGGAACAGCTGATTAGAGCAGGTAGAGATAATGAATGCTTGGCCCTAGCCAAAGCCGTTAGATACCATGTAGAAAGACGAGTCTTTCTCGATGGAAACAAGACTGTGGTATTCCTTGGAAGCTAAATTAGCCATTTGAGATATCTAGAGAGAGTAAATTATGCCGTTAGGACTCTTAAAATATGGATTAACCAAAAAATATCCAGCCAAACACCATTTCACGCCAGAAAAGGCGCTTAAGAAACACTATGATGTTGTCATTATTGGTGGTGGCGGTCATGGTGCGGCTATCGCTTATAATCTGGCCAAATATCACGGTGTCACCAATGTAGCTATTCTCGAAAAAAGTTACCTTGGAGGCGGTAACACCGCAAGAAATACTGCCGTTATCCGTTCGAATTATCTTACCGAATCGGGCGTCAACTTTTATAGTGAATCAGTCAAACTATACAATAACCTTAGCAACGAATTTAACTACAATGTGATGATGGAAAGCCGAGGACAGCTGACTCTGGCTCACAGCGATGCTGCTATTCGAAGTTTCCGCTGGAGAGCCGAAGTTAATCAGCATTTAGGCGTGCGCTCAGAGTTAGTTGATCGACAGTCCATAGCCGAATTAGTACCAAATTTGAATATGTCAGAGGATGCTCGGTATCCCATAATGGCCGGTTTATGGCATGCAGATGGTGCCACAGCAAGACACGATGCCGTTGCTTGGGGTTATGCTAAAGGCGCTTGTGATAGAGGCGTTGAGTTACATCAACTGACAGAAGTTGAAGATATTATCATTGCCAATGGACGCGTCAATGGAGTTAAGACTAATCGGGGTACCATCCACTGTGGCGCCGTTGTGCAAGCAGTTGCAGGAGCCAGCTCTATTGTTGCTAAAAAGGCCGGTATTGCCTTACCAATTCATTGTTACCCCTTGCAAGCAATGGTAACCCAGCCTTATAAACCAATACTAACGCCTCACGTCAGTTCGCCCCAAGTACATGTCTATGTTCATCAAACATCACGAGGTGAATTTGTCATTGGTGGAGGATCAGACCCCTATCCGCTATACAACACTCGGGCAACTCTTGATCAAAGGGAAACACTATCAGCAGCTGCGTTAGAACTTTTTCCATTTTTGACACAAGCCAGACTATTACGCCAGTGGGCTGGAATCACCGACATGACTCCAGACTATAGCCCAATAATGGGTCTTAGTCCTGTAAAAAACTACTACCTAGATGCCGGCTGGGGAACCTGGGGTTTTAAGGCAACGCCTATCTGCGGAGTGACTATGGCGGCACTTATAGCTACTGGAAAGGTTCCAGATCTGATCAAACCTTTTGAATTAGAGCGGTTTTATCGCTTTGAACAAATTAACGAAGCCGGCGCAACTGCCGCCAGTCATTAGAGGTCAAACAATGAAACTGCTTAGCTGCCCACTAAACGGCCTCCGCAACATTTCAGAATTTACCTATGGTGGTGAATATCATCCAACGCCGGATCACCGGACAACATCATCACGAGATTGGGCTGAACATGTATTTTTTCATGATAACACTGCCGGAATCGTGATCGAATGGTGGTGCCATACACCCAGTTCATTTTGGTTTTTAGCAGAACGAAATACCCTAACTGACGAGGTAGTTAGGACATTTACACCAGATGAACTTTATACAAAACCAACTATACAACACGAACCAAAACCGGAGACTACCCCGTGAAATCACGTCTACCGGCGCCCTATGGCCGCTTAATAAATCGACAAAAGCCAATTCAGTTTACTTTTGAAAATCGCACCATTTGTGGTTTTTCTGGAGACACTATTGCCAGTGCGCTTATGGCCAACCAACAATATTTATTGAGTCGCTCATTTAAATATCATCGTCCTAGAGGCGTATTAACCATGGCTGGACAAGACGCCAATACATTGGTGCAATTACCCTCCAGTCCCAATGTACTTGCTGACAAACAGGTAATTGAAGATGGCATGCAAGTCACCGGTCAAAATTATTCTGGGAGTTTAATGCGAGACTGGGGGGCGTTATTGGGTGTTTTCTCGCGCTTTTTACCCGTAGGATTTTACTATAAAGCGTTTTTCAAACCGCGGGGTATGTGGGAAAAATGGGCCCCATTGATACGTAAAAAAGCTGGATTAGGTGTTATTGATCAGGCACTTAAGCCTGCTTATCACGACAAGCAATATAAATTTTTTGACGTTGTAGTCATCGGTGGCGGCCCTGCTGGAATGCAGGCTGCGCTGTCTGCCGCCGTTGGAACAACTGAGGTGCTATTAGTAGATGAGAACTCATCCTTGGGCGGCGCTCTGAATTATTCGCGCTTTGACTCCGATGGTTTATATGCTTCAGATCTACTCCAAAAATTATTGAATGATATAGCAGCCAACCCCAATATTACGGTAATGACAGATGCAGTTTGTAACGGCTGGTTCGCAGATAATTGGCTACCTATTATTAAAGGTAATCGGCTTTTCAAAGTAAGAGCAATCCATACTATTTTATGCACAGGAGCTCTGGAGCAACCGGCTCTGTTTCATAATAACGACCTACCCGGTGTAATGATGAGCAGTGCAGCCCAGCGCTTGTTGCATTTATATGGGGTTAAACCTGGCAGTAAGGCGGTGATCTTGACCGGTAATAATGAGGGTTATGGGACCGCTTTAGACCTTCAAGATGCTGGTGTTACTATTCAAGCTATTATAGATTTGCGAAAAAATCCCGATTATGATGACATTGCCAAATCTGCTGTAAAAAAGGGCATGAGAATTGAAACGGGTAAGGCTGTTTACGCAGCCAAGCGTAAAGGATCAATGCATATTACAAGTGTTGAAGTACGCAAGCTAATCAGTCAAGGCATCTGTTCTGATCATGGGGAAATCATTGCCTGTGATTTACTCTGCATGTCAGTCGGATATACTCCGGCCTATCAATTGGCCTGCCAAGCCGGCGCTCAGCTCAGCTATGATGATGCATCGGCTATGTTTACCATCACTAATTGTCCAGACAACCTGCATCTAGCGGGCTCTGTAAATAGTCTTTGGGCGCTCAAAGACGTTTTGTGTGAAGCCACTAACGTTGCACATAAGGTAACTAATAAGCTAGGGGTGACAGATCTTGTATTGGAATCTCCAATAAGCTCTTCAATCCCAAGTCCTAACCATCCTTGGCCAATTTTTGCCCACCCAGAGGGTAAAGAGTTTGTAGATTATGATGAAGACTTAACCATCGCTGATATTATCAACGCCACCGGTGATGGTTATGAACATATACAACTGGTGAAACGATATTCTACCTGCGGCATGGGACCTTCTCAGGGCCGTCACTCTGCCCTGGCAGCTGCTAGAATAGTTGCGGCCGCGACCAATCGTACGGTTGCCGATACGGGCGTCACCACTGCCCGACCACCTTTCTCTGCGGAACAACTAGGACAGAGTGCTGGTCGTAGTTTCTATCCTGTAAGGCGCACCAACATGCATTATCGGCATTTGGAAGCTGGTGCGCAGATGCTTCAAGCAGGTGCCTGGTACCGCCCTGCTTTTTACGCTGATAAAAACCTTAGCACTCAGGACTGTATTAACAACGAGGTAGCCAATGTACGCTCAAATGTCGGACTAGTCGATGTATCAACCCTTGGTGGACTTGAGCTGCGCGGTCCAGATGCAGGCGAATTTTTAAATCGCTTTTATACCTTTGGTTTTATAAAACAGCCTGTTGGCAGAGCTCGGTATGCGCTGCTTACTAATGAAGCTGGCGTAGTAATTGATGATGGGGTTGCTTGTCGTTTCAATGAAAACCATTTTTATGTCACAGCCACAACCGGTGGCGCAGATGGTGTTTACCAAAGTATGCTCAAGTGGAACGCGCAATGGCAATTAAATGTTGACATTGCCAACGTAACTTCAGCCTATTGCGGCGTCAATATCGCGGGTCCCAACGCCAGAAAAGTACTAGAAAAAATCTGTTCTGATGTAGACCTGTCTGCACACGCTTTCCCATACATGGGTGTGCGCTGTGGGCTGGTAGCGACTATTCCAGCCAGGCTGCTTCGGGTCGGATTTGTCGGCGAACTGGGTTATGAAATTCATGTCCCTCAGCAATATGGTGAAGCTCTCTGGGACGCTCTGCTGGATGCTGGTGAGGAATATTTGCTCAAGCCCTTTGGCATTGAAGCACAGAGAATATTGCGTTTGGAAAAAGGGCATATTATTGTCGGTCAAGATACAGATGCAATGTCTAATCCTAACGAAGTTCAAATGAGTTGGGCTGTGTCACGACAAAAACCATTTTTTGTCGGTAGCCGAACCATTAGTGAATTAGAAAAACAACCGGCAATACGAACACTCGTTGGTTTTATGATTGATGACAAGTCCGCACCAATACCTCAGGAAAGTCATTTGGTGCTCAGTAAAAATCAAATGGTTGGACGAGTTACCTCATGCTGCTATTCTCCAACACTGGATAAAGCCATAGGCCTTGCCTATGTCCCACCTGATACTGCATCTGAGGGAGACACTATTATAATTAAATCTACAAACGGCGCTTTAGTTGCTGCAATAGTTACAAAGGTTCCCTTTTATGATCCAGATGCTAAACGTCAGGAGCTGTAATAATGACTAACGAAGATATCAATGTCATCGCCCCGACTCTCGCTACTCGTCGCAGCCCACTTTATCGGCGTCACTTACAATATCAGGCACGCTTTACACAAGTAGGCGATAATGTTGTGGTCGACAGCTATTGTAATGAGACGTCTATTAACGACGAAATTGACGTCGCAGAATCTATGGGTTTATGCGATCTCTCTACCCTTGACCGCATAGGATTCAAGGGTATCAATGCGCCCAAATGGTTAGATTCGGAAAAATTCCATGTTCCCGTCCTAGCAAATACTGCCGAAAAACAAGTCTCCCAGTCACTCTTAATAAAATTATCAGCCCACGAGATACTCGTATTAAGCGACCTTTTATTCCATAGTAAGGATGTTAAACGTCTTTATCAAAACGCTGTCGAAAACCATCAAAACTATGACCAACAGGTATACACTCTGCCGCGCAATGATAGTCATTGCTGGCTAGCAGTAACTGGAACAAATGCTTCAAAGATGTTTTCTAAACTCTGTGCGGTGGATCTTCGGAGTCATAAATTTGCGCAGGGTGCGGTAGCCCAAACGTCACTGGCTAAGACCAATGCAATTATTATTCGACACGATCTCAATAAAACTCCCTGTTTTTACATTTTGAGCGACATCAGTGGCTTAGAATTTCTTTGGGACTGCCTGTTAGATGCAATGTCAGAGTTTAATGGTGCACCGGTAGGATTAAGTGCATTGCAAACACTTGTATCTAGCAAGTAATGGTAATTCACAATGGTAAGATGTTAAATATTACTTCTTCAAAGCCCTCTTCCTTAAGTCCACTTATAGGCTAAACTAAGGCGATGAAAAATAATGACAACATAGAAATAAGTGCGCTACGAGTTTTTGCCGCGGTGAGTGAAGCTACTAGCCTCACCCAAGCCGCCGAACGCCTAGGTATCACGCAATCCGCGGTATCTCAGACGATCAAACAGTTAGAGAGACAAACACAGGCTCAGTTAGTATTGACCCGGTCCAGACCAATCAAATTAACTCCAAGTGGATTGATCCTAAAGGGCTATGCAGATAGTCTGTTGCAGGATACCAAGCGAATGCTGATTGATGTGCGTAACGCATCATCCGGCGGCACCTTACCCTTAAATATAGGTATGATCGATTCTTTCTGTGATGTTGCAGGGCTGCAGTTTATGCAGAAAATGAGACCCCTAACGTCAAAAGTTGCCGTAAGAACTGGCTTGGTTTCACCATTAACTCAGGCATTACTCAATAGAGATCTTGATGTTTTGATCACTAGCGATCCAGTGGATAATCATCCAGAATTACAACGACTGCCTATACTCAGAGACCCCATTGTGATGATTGCCCCCAATGAATATGCAACGGATTCACAAACCACCCCCCATCAACTTGCAGAGGCCCTACCTTTTATCCACTATAATCGACAATCTCGCCTTGGTAGTCTTACTGAACTTATTGCTCGTCGACTAAATATTACTCTTGAATCAAGCTATGAACTTGACAGTACACAAACCCTATTAAAATTCGTGCAATCAGGACAGGGATGGGCATTTACCTCCGCCCTGTGTCTAGTATCCTATCCAAAATTATGCCAAAACATGCAAGTTTTACCGCTGACAAAAGGAGCAAATGCACGCTATCTGAGCTTACTTTGCCGCAATAATGAACTCGGAGATTGGGCTCAAATCATGGCAGATATCTGTCGGTCTATTTATGACGACGATATTGTCCTTGCAATGAATGCCATTGCCCCCTGGCTAGGTGATCAGGCCTACTCTATCTGTGAGGCACCAACGATATAAGCGCTAAATGGACTAACCGACCCTCAATCAATGTAAACAGACTCTTATTCATCTCAAAACTAAACTTTAGATCTTAGAGCGCAGTGTCCAAATCATCACTAAGCCAGTTATATTGAATCAGTCCGTGATAGAGCGAAAAAATAGTGTGAGAGACGTCTGAATAACGAAAAACACAAGCGCCGAAAATTTCTGAGACATTGAACAGAATTAACACTACAAATTGTAGCTATTACCTCTCTTACAGAGAACGCATAGCCATTGGTAAGCTACAGATAGAGCCTACCTTTACTCAAAGTATTCAATGTAATTGCTACCTAAATACCCTTATTTTTGGCTATTAAATGTAGTTTTCATTACTATTTTTAAACTATCGTTAAAACTAAGCAAAACTCAGCCGTGGCCGTGTGAAATCAACAAAAAACTGGAACAGTAAAGATCAGCTATCCATTAATAACTCCAATAATATCACTAAAACGATATATTTTGTATCATTTTAAGTATAATATACTCTAAAAGCACGTCTATTAATCTTAAAAGATGTTAGCCTTAAAACGTTCGTCAAACGTAAGGAACTGGCCCATGACACCAACAAAAATACTTCTCCCTCGCATTCTGCAGATAGGTGCAGGTGCCAGTGCTGAATTGGGTATCATACTCAATGGTATGGG
>JAQWYJ010000051.1 GCA_029254005.1 Porticoccaceae bacterium
TGCAACACCCACCAAAGCTTGCTTTGAGTTTAAAGTGCGGACCGGTAGTTCAGCTGGTTAGAATGCCGGCCTGTCACGCCGGAGGTCGCGGGTTCGAGTCCCGTCCGGTCCGCCATTAAGCACTTTTCAAAGCTCTGTTTATCTTCGGGGTGTTCTGGATTTTCTAGTTGAAACTCTGTGTTAAACTCACCATTCTGGTGACCTTTGTAACATTTCTTAAGTAACGCTAGTATGGTATTTTCGGCGCCAAACGCGTGCTTAATATTCCCTTTAATGCTCGACCGTGTAACCAACTCACTCCACAGGTTTATAATCGAAAGTTGCGGTATTTATAACCGTCAAAGAAGTGCGTCACCAGGCAGCTATGGCAAACGGTTGGCTGATAGCATCGATCCACCCGAACTCGCCCAATCTTTTCTGTGCAATATCGGCGAACTTTTTTGAATCTCGGTTAGTCGTCTCTTCCCTATGATTAACAGCTGACTTTACACCGTTTCTTTGACCTATCTAATTGCGCAATTGGAGTATCAAAGGGCGTTTATACAAAATTACCCTGATGACAACGGAGATGTTAAGCATCAAGCAGCATGCCAACATCATCATATTTGTCTTAGTGCACAATAGCCTCCTGCTGACGTTATAAATGCTAATGTCAATGAGTACTACAACATTAAAATTAGCGAAACATATTTTTTACACAGTTTGAGTTTATCTGTTATAGAACCTCTATACCGCGCCAATAACCTTATTTGAGCAGATTGCTTTTCTGTCACAATGCAGCCTTGGAATGTGATCATAGATGCTCCGTTATCCTGTGGCCAATTGCCATTTTTCAAATCAAATGGCAAGAGCCCTCATCCGAAAAATAGTAAATACATCAAAGTTGCAATCCAAGTTATTCCAAGTACTACATAGTTTGAGTCACGTTTTCTTTGTTCCTCAGCTTCTTCCCTACTCTTTTTTATATAACGTTCCCATTCTTCATCAGTTTTTATTTGCTCAAAATATTTAGTCTTCCATTTTTCAATTTCTCCGTACAGTCTTTCAATTTTTGTTCTTTGAATCTCTTCGAGGTCAGTCATTGGAATTTTCCTTGTGATGATGTAAGGCTATTGATATAGCAAAAGTGAAACTCTTCACCATTTCTACCCTCTGTAACGGCTAAAGCTTAAATTGCCAGTATTTGTCTGTTTGTGTTCGCAAACTTGAACCACTACACTAGGGAAGATATTTCTGTCTGAAAAAAGCTCTAATGGATTACTCTTTCCTCACGGCACGTTGAAATAATCATGCTAATTATCAATTTTTCTCAAGGGTGTACGGACCTAATGAAACTTTTAGCTCACATACAATTCACCCTTTTTGCACTTTCAATGGTGGTTCTTTCATCTATTTCAGTCACAGCCGCCAGCACTGATTGGGATTTTATTAATGCTCAAAAATGGTCCGGTGATGAGGTTGAAGGCTCTATTGAGTATTGCCAAAATAGCTCTCTTCGATGGCTAACGCCTTTTTTGGATTTTGATGTCAACCTAGACAATGTAGACGACTTTTTAGTTGCCATTAGCTGCTATCAAGGAGAAAACCCTCGGGGAGAAAAACATAACCTTGAGATGCGAGGTGCCTGGAAGATGTTCTGTAGCGATAAGGACGGTCATTACGACTGTACTAAGGACCTATTTGGGACTGATGTAATTGAAACAACTGCATATGATGAAGATGCTGCGTGGTATGGAGGAGGTAATCCTTACATACATGTGCATGAGAAGCCAAGAGATTTAAATGGAGATGGCTATCCAGAGTTTTGGTATGCACTAAATAAGGACGATGGCCGCCCAGAATTTTTAGGCAGTGTGGAAGAAGATGCCGACCTACTTCTAGATCTATGTGAGCCTGCGCACCCAGATAGATATCAGAGGGACTGCACTCGTCACTCTAAACAATCTATGTTAATGAGCAATCCAGATGGTACTTACGATGTCATTTTTCTTCCTTGGGAACCGTTTTTAGCTCATGGAATGTTGGTGTTACCTAATCTGATCGGCACATTTGATCTTTTTGCCATGGCCTATGGACCATTTAAGCAAGCCAGGTGGAGCGATGGCGAGTTTGTTGACGTGACGAATGAGTTTGAGCTGGACCCAAATTGGCATGATGTGTCATTTGGTGGCGCTCCCTACGGCAAAGTATTCAACCATGAAGATACGGTTTACGTTGTCCGCGCCGATACTCCTAATCGCTATCGACCAGAGTGGGTTAACGATGTTAACCATAGCGGATTTACACTTTGGAAATACACTCCAGAGGAGGGGTTCGCCTTCAGTGACGTCTACATCCCTGATGAAGCAGACGCCTTCAGATTCAAGATGCAGAGAGGGGATCAAATTGATACCGTGTTTGGCGCAACATTAAGAGGCCGGCCGACATATGATCCGCATTGGCATTTTTTTCATTTTGAAGTACTCGATGATACAAATGAGCCTGTGCTCATAGTACGACAGGAAGGTTTCACCACAGTAGGTGATGCATATCGAGCGCCGTATGACTCTTCATTGGTATATAAATTAGCGTCTTCGGAGGAATTAGAGACTGGAGGTGTTCTGACGAATAATCTTTTGTGGCCAGACAGCACGGTACAGGGATTTTTTGTTAGAAACGGCAAGCTCATCGAACGTGAATTACCAGTAGCTTCAGGAGATGCTCTCTCTGGCAACTACCATAAACTTAAGGATATAAATCAAGATGGTTTTTTAGATTTGATAGGAGAAGTTTACAACGAATTGCCTGCAGTCTGGTTAAATAATGGCCAAGGCACTCTAGATCAAGTTTTTTTAGGGGACGTATTTCCGGACCTCATGAATGACGCCTCCTATTGGGACAAGACTGATCACAACATATGGGGATGGGGCGCGATGTTATACCCATTTTACAGCCCGAATAAATTGGATTTTTTATACTGGATTAAGGGATTTACTTTCCCTCCAGATGTTCTAAAGACTGATGAGTTTGTGTATTCCCCTGGACAAATTGCTATTGCTACCGCTAAAAATTCACTCAATTTAGACAAAAAGTTTAGCCCTAAAGAGAGACATCTGCTTCACGAGGTATGTCTTAGTAACGGTCTGACTCGAAAGCCTGGGTTTCAATTTTCTTGTTTAATGGGTACTCCCTTTCCTTATGATGAAAATCGAGACACTGATGAAGATGGATATTTTGATCATTTAGACGCGTTTCGTTTTGACAATTCTGAGTGGCTTGATACTGATGATGACGGCATTGGAAATACCGCCGATTTGGATGACGACGGTGATGGAGTGCTTGACACTCAAGAGATTACTGATGGAACCAATCCGCTTCTAACAGATACCGATTCTGATGGTGTTGACGATAGCTCTGATCCCTTTCCCACTGATATCCTCTATTCAATGGATTCAGACAACGACGGCATGCCTGATGCTTGGGAAACTAGCTTTGGTCTTAACCCTAATGACCCATCAGATGCTATGAGCGATCAAGACAACGATGGCATGACTGCATTAGATGAGTTCTTGGCAGGGACTATTCCCTTAGGTTCGTTAGACATCGACGGTAATGAAAGCTACGACGCATTAACTGACGGCCTACTCCTTTTAAGAAGTATGTTTGGATTGAGTGGCGAAGCTCTCACAATAGGATTAGTATCAAACGATGCTATCTTTACCAACTCACAAGATATTGCGAAACGTATTGCTACGCTAAACGATCTTGCCGACATTGATGGCAACGGAAATATAGATGCACTCACAGATGGCCTACTAACCTTGCGCTACTTATTTGGTTTAGAGGGCGATGCTCTCGTTAAAGACGTGGTTGCAGATGATGCGACCAGAGTCACTGCGGAAGACATTGAAACTCACTTAGAGTCACTGGCACCAGACATTTAAGGTGGATATGTTAGAATTTAATTATCTAATATGATATCAAGAAAAAAGACCAAAATTGACATTATCAAAACGATTATAAGTTGGAAAAATACCCGACATGTCTGAATCTGACAGACCAAACCAACGGGATAGATTTGCTGCATATTGTTCCACTGAGTATTGTGGTATAAAAGCCGACTGATAAATATCAGGCGAGCCTATAGTAAACTCTGGCAGCGCTCCGATTACTTGCCCACCCTGAACGGGAGTGCCCATAACAAATTGATGGCCTCCCCATCCATGGTCAGTTCCATTGGAATTAATTGAAATCGTGCGGCCAAATTCGGACTGTGTAAAAGTAACCACACGATCATCAACACCACGACCCTCAAGATCCCACTGGAATGCTCTCATTCCATCAGCAAGTAGCTTCATCACCTTCGGAAATCCATCCGCCTGATTATCATGTGTGTCAAAGCCATTTAAGTGAACGTAAATTACTTGCCGGTGGTGTCCTAGGCTCGGAGCGATCTCAATCAACTCTGCTGCACGCTTAAGTTGTGACGTAAATCTTTCAATAGAATCTCCATCAATTGTATTACCCCAACTGTTTTCCGCTGTGGGATAGGAAACCAACGTAGTTGGTACTGTTGCCAAATCGCCCTGTAAAGATTGATTATTATTTACAGTTGAGTTCACAATATTAATGAAACTTCTATCCAGGCTTCCACTACTTTTACTCGTAAGCCTATCGAAAACGTCTCGCAAAGGCAGATTTGAATTATCTTCCCAATTAACATATCGGCTTAAATTTTGAATACTTTCTGCACTTACTACAAATGGATTCAAAAACTGTCCGCGGACAAACTTTCTGGTATTCATCAAAGAAATATTATTTGGTACCTTTGCTGCGGAATTGTCAAACGCTTCTACTAGTCGACCGCCCCATCCTGTTTTTTCACCGACTCCAACAAATCCGGTTTGCCAAAGACTTTGATGGTCTGAGTGAGATGCCATATATGGGGGGAGAATATTTTTATTTTGCTCGATCATAGCAAGGGTTGTGGGCTCCCTTAAAGGACCAACATTTGAGACCACAGCAAGCTTTTCACTTTCAAATAATTCGCTAAAAGAACTTATGAAATCAGGGAATCCTACTTCACCCAAATCATCTGTCCTGGAGTAAATAGGCTGTATAGAATCTTTCTCATAAGTAAGATTTTGTCGAATATTCTTATAAGATTCGTACCCGGTATTGTCAGTTGGAACAAACAAAGAAACTGAATCAGCACCACCATTTAAAAACACGCAGACTAACGTTTTATAGTCTCCAACAGATTTAGATCCATTTAGAAATTTTGCTACTACATCTAAGCCTGTGGAGAAGGCCAAATGCGACCCACATAAACCAGCAGAGGCCAACCCAGACTGTAAAAATCTTCTTCTATTCATAAGAATAACCTTATTTTTGAACTCTAAATTCTGGTGTTGTTATAATCACATATAGCAATTCCTGCAGAAAAAAGTGACGCTCCATCTTGTCAGTAAAAGTATCACTCCAGGTCGGCCCTACCCCATCAAATGCCGGCCAATAATTAGGATCTGTGGCAAGAGCGAGCAATTCTGATTTGTAGTGAGGGCCCATATTATTGCCGGTCATATAAAGATTTAAGTAATCGACCACAGCCTCATAGCCCTCGTTTTCCCAACGCTTATCCAACTCTGAAAAGTCCCACGCTAGGGTAAACTGATCTGGATCGCTTCCATTTTTAATATCCCATTCCCATATATCTCTGGTAGTGAGCCAACGAAACATTTCTACATCATTGACGATACTTGCTTCTGTTGTGATTTGTAGCTCCGGCGCAACAAGCCCCATTTCAGCAATGTCACCAACTGGGGCAAAATCAGGTCTAAAGAAATTGAATACACTCTCTGCATAAAGTGCTCGTTGAGATGGCTCACCCGCCATTCTCGTCCATTTATGCGTACCTCGCGGATTATCCGGGCTTACGGTCTCTGGTGACAAAAGAGAAATATCAAAGAGACGATTTAAATGTGTTATCGATAGCAAGGGCTCTTTTACTTTTCCATAAAGTGGTATTTCAGCTTCGTTGGGGTTTCTTGCTTCTATGTCGAACAAAACTGCCTTAATGGTTGCACCTATATCACCGCGCACACCCTGGCCGTTATTATTAAAAACCGCACTCACACGAGCCACATACCCCGGGGTAGGATTGCTAGTCACTAGCTGTCTTATCAAGTGCATAGAGAAGAATGGAGCAAGATTTGGATGGTTAAACAAACTATCAATAACAGTTTTCACGGCATCTTTGGCGCTACCACCTGGAGGGATGAAGTACCCTCGCAAAAGGTTTTTCTCGGTCTTTTGATGAATTTCGTCATAGGCCAACATTGGTTTTATTCCGATACCCCAGGCAATAGGAAAAGTATGGATACTTGAACTAAAGAAGGTACTTGGATGCACATCGTGGCCTCTCAGGTCATAGTACCAACCGGTTAATGCCGCAGCGTACTGAGTTATTGTCTCTTGATCGTATGTTTCAATGATGTCACCGTTGGCATCAAGTTTTAAAGAACCATCCTGATTTAATTCACTCAGGCCGATTGTAAAAAGCTGCATGACTTCTCGTGCGAAGTTTTCATCCGGGCGAATATTGTTTTCTGGATCTGCCTTAATATTGCCTAGCATACCGAGATAATGACCCATAGTGGGATGGAAAGTAACAGACTCTAACAGATCTCGGAAGTTGCCGAATGCATGCCTACCTAGAGTATCCCAGTAGTCTGTAAATACTGTCTCTCTGTGCCCCAAATCAGTATCTCTTGATATGACAAAAAGCTGACTTAGCGCGTAAGTTACTCTATGCCGTAATTGGTCAGGACTATTTTGAGCTGTCTCAGAAAATAGCTCCACCAACCAATCCTGACCATTCTCATTTGAATCTATTTGATCAATCTCTTCAATCCAAGATGTTCGTCGCAACTCCGTCCACGAGCTAAAGGGCAAGGTAATTTGTTCATTGAACCATGCTTCACCACCCTTCTCTAAAAGGTCTTCAACTGATCGGACTGTGGGTCCAAAGGTTGCCTGAGTTAAAAATCGCACAGCATCAACATCACCATCAATCACACCAACAGGGGGCATTGTTGCGACATAAGCTGGCAATTGATCTGGTGTTGGCAACACAGGAGTGAAGATTTTGTCCACCGATGCTGTACCAAGATAACTATCAGTTACGGTAAGAGTTAATGTGTAGTTACCTATAGCATCGGGCCTAAAGCTTACTACTTCGGAATTAGTAGTATCTAACTCCGCAAGGGAGTAATTAGGGCGATCTAAGCTCCAATCGTACGTTAAAGTATGGCCCTCCTCATCTGTACTGTTTTTCGCAGAGAAAGACGCCGCATTACCAGCTACAAACTCTTTAGAATCTAGTGCAATAACCGCTACGGGAGAAGAATTAGGTGTAACTCGGCTCTCAATTTTAGCGCTGATACCAGCTGCGGTGGTTATAGTGGCGTCATCGGCTAAGACCCCTGCGATTAGGGCATCACCCCTCAAACCAAACAAGTACCTTAAAACAACCAATCCATCGGTTAAAGCGTCAACTTGACCATTACCATCAATATCTAAAAGAAGTCCTAATCGTGCAATACGCGCAGCAACAACATCAGAGGATTTATAGACTGCATCAGAGGCGATGGCTCCAGAAATTAATGCATCTCCAGTCAAGCCAAACATTCCTCTTAAGAGCAGCAATCCATCAGTTAAAGCGTCAAACTGCCCATTACCGTCGATATCAAAAGTAAGTCCGTCTGTAAAAATACTGTTGGGCTGCGCAACCGGTGTAGGTAGCTCCCCAATGTTGGCACGCTCAATGTTAGGAGAAAAACTCTCATCATCAGTAAATGCTAATCCAGAAAAAATTAGCATAAATGTGATGGCGCATCGTTTTAAATAGTTTTTAGAAATAATCATATTAGCGTTTCATATAAAGTGTCAGCGCTACGACTGCCACAACACGATTAAAAAAATACAATTAAGCATATACAAAATTGATTTTAGTGTGCCCTTAAAAGTCAACTAAATCAATATTTTAACTAAATAATATGCCGTGTTTCTTTCTTGAAACTTAGGCAAATTATCACACTGAGTTAAAACTGCATGGTTAGTTCAGCTTGACTAGATTCGCGCTTGAAGAACCAGAGAGTACCGCTTTAACCCACACATGAATAGCTGTAAAGGCATGCGATCACGGCTAACCCCTCACGGCATATTTTATCAAACTTGCGTTTGAATCTACCTTAGCTCTTATAAGTTAGAACTTATACAGCAAATCATGATCCAGCACATTTGAGTCATTGTATGCTTTGACGTTGACAGTAGTCTCTTGTGATAGCAACCTAATCGCTATAATTTCGCAAAACTGTTGTAAATACGCTCTGCAGGTCAAAGAAATATAATCAAATATATAGTACTAAACAGACTATTTGTAACATTTTTACTCTCAAATACATCGTTGACTGATTAAGTAACTAATGAGTAGACGGCTGTTAGTAGATTTACAGATTTCTCAGAAAGCGCGGGTAAAATTGATGACCGTTTTGGCACAGTATAGGATTCACCTCGTTATCAAATAAAAACAAGCAATAGAATCTTCGCAACACCAGTAGTTAGAATTAGCACCTGTACAAATGGCGATAGTGTGACCATCATGGGTTACGCTATTGATGTGGGGCTTGAAACCTACAGGGCTATATCACTTCGAACTGAGTAGTATTTTCAAAACGCCACCTACGTTTTCATTGCTCCAACTTATGCCGAGGAAAAGTTTAATGCCGACGTAGGTCCAATTTTTGCAAGATCGAGGTTTTAGAATTCGGCGCAGCCGTTTTATACCGGGTATAGTTTTAGCGAAGGTGAAAAGTTGAACTTAGATATGTCTCTCGAGGACACTGATTTGGTTAGTGGTGGCTTAAAAGTTGATTTCTAAACTGTTTTTTACGCCATAAAACAGATGAAAAGTAATCTAGCAACTTTTCTGAAGAGACGCTTTATCATCATCCTCATCCCTATCAGCTTAGAACTCTGGCTTGCCCGCCAAGATTCGTACCTTGTTAGGTTTAAGCGAGTACATTGTTTACCTAAACCTTAGACATTATTATAAGTACTAGCACAATCACTCAGCGATATTTGGCGTTCTGCAGGATTGTTAAGAATAATACCACCATCAAAATCAGTGACAATTGACAACCCTAGTGGCCCTCTGACTAGTCACAAAATTGAAACGCAGACGCCAAACATTCTTTAGCGAGAGCTATTCCTTTGGCTACATCACCTGGAGCCATGTTCGCAGCCAGCTTCTGTAGATTAAAAGATGCTCCAGATTGGCCTGCAGTCTCTGCAATCGAATACCACTGATATGCTTTAATACTATTTTTGGGTGTACCCTGGCCATAGCGATAAGCATAAGCAATATTTAATTGCGCCAAGCCATATTGCTGGATAGCAGACTTTCTCAGCCAACCGAAGGCTTGTGTATCGTCTTGTTCAACTCCCTGACCCAAATGGTACATAGATCCTATGTTTTTCTGCGCAATAGCATCGCCCTGCACAGCACTTTTCAAATACCATTGAACTGCAGTCTCATAACTACGCTCAACATAACGTCCGTTAAAATATAATATACCAAGATTGCGTTGTGCTACTAGATCGCCAGCACTGGCTGCTTTTTCTGACCATTCTAGAGCTTTAAGGCCGTCTATAGCTGTGCCAATACCATTCAAGTACATCTCCCCAAGTCGAGCCTGAGCGGCCACATAACCTTGTTCGGCAGCTCTGCTAAACCACATAAATGCTTTATCTAGATCTTGGCCAAGAAAAGACGGATCAACATAAATAGAACCCAATTCGAACTGCGCCCTCAAATTTCCCTGTTCGGCTGCTCGAAGGAACCAGTTAGTCGCCTCTTCGAGATTTTGTTCAAAAGCCACGCCAGTAACTAGGTATTCACCCACTCGAACTTGAGCGTCTACAAGACCCTGTTCCGCAGCGGATAACATCAAGTTAGCTATGTCGGCTTGATTACTTGGAACTACCTTACCCTGTTCGTACATCAATGCTAGGTTATACTGAGCTTGGCCAAAGCCTGCTTCAGCCGCATCAGCATAAAATTTTTCGGCTAATCGGTCATTCTCAGGGATCCCCAAGCCTTTTTCGTACATTTTGGCTAACTCAAACTGGCTCATAGTATGTCCCTGCTCAGCAGATTTCGAAAACCAGTTGATAGCTTCGTTGTTGTCCTGAGCAACATCTTTTCCAGAACGATAACTCGTTGCCACACCAAACTGCGCCTCTGGATCTCCGCCTTGAGCATTTTTTAGCATTGCTTCAAAGTCTGCGGCCGTAACTACACCACTTAGCGCTAGCATCATGGATAAACCCATTAATAATTTTTTACTCATAGTAACGTGCGGTTAGGTGCATGTTTGTCTCCAAAAAATTAACTACATCCCTTCACTATACCCTGTTGAATATTTTGGACAACTCATATAGTCCCGTGCCTTCGAGTGATCTAACATTCGCTATAGATTAAAATATTTATGTTTTAGGTTGAACGATCTTTTTTTATGTAAAGAAATAGTGACAATACCATTAATCTCTGTAACATTTTACCCACTAGAACGTTAATACTTATATCAAAAGTCCTAATACAGGTGATTATGGCTACTCTACTATGCAAGACCCCATTTTTAGCTAAGCTTCGCATCGGCGTAATTTTTATATCTGTACTTTTGGCCAATGGGAGCAGTGCAGAGACAGATAAGTACCCAGTTAGTGATCGCCAAATCCCTAGTTTAACTAATCAAAAGCCATATCTTCTGCCAGACAAATTCTCTAGTGAAAAGACTAACCTCTCTGTCACCCCTATTGGCGATATAAACCCAGCTAATCGAATCACATTGGCAATTATTGGTGATGGTTATATCGAAACTGAATTAACTACTCGCTATCAACCTATGGTTGATTCAACGCTAGATTATTTTTTCAATAATAAGCAAAAAACGGCTCCGTATCCTCGTTATAAAAATTTTTTCAACATCTACCGGATAGATATTTCAAGCAATGAGTCAGGAGTGGATGACTTAACTAATAATGTTTATCGTGACACCGCTCTGGGCGGCGAAAATGGATGTACCGACTACACCATTGGTATTTGTGGGGCAAATTGGTCCCTTGTGCATAGCGCGTTTAGACAAGCAGAACGACTCGGCTCATTCACTACAGATTGGCGTTTAGTAATGCTCAATGACAATTCCTATAACGCTGCAGCTCATTATCCTTCGGAGGGGCCATTACCGATCTATTCTGCGCATTATACGGGGCAATGGGACATGCGAGATATTGCCCTGCATGAGGGCGCTCATGCCTGGCATTATTTAGCTGATGAATATGGCGGTAATCCGGCCTTTTACCCTTACTCAGAACCCAGCGAAGTGAATGTAACCACGAATTCTAATGGTACCAAATGGTCGAATTGGCTAGGTTTTACCATGCCAGATAGCTCTATTGTTGGGGCTTACGAGGGCGGTCGTTACTATGATCGCGGAATATATCGACCAACTGAATCAAGTAAGATGAATGGTGGCCCCGGCAATTGTCACTTCATTGGTAATAAATGTGGTCATAATGCCATAGCCATTGAAAAAATTATTCTAGACATCTATACCTTAGTAGACCCGATAGATTCATACACTGATAATGGTGAAATCATCAGAGATCCAAAGTCCATTTCAATTGAAGTGATAGACTCAAACGTCATCCTTACAAATTGGTACATAGATGATCAACTTGTGCTAGAAAAAGCGGATAACAGCATAGACATTGGTAATCTTATTTCTAGTGCTGGTAGCTATCAGATTTCAGTTAGAGCCTGGGACGAGGTAATTGACCATGCTTTCTCGGACAACAGCAATCCAAGTCCATTAGATTTTGTACGTAAAAATCTGGAGTCGTTGGAGCAGACTATCACATGGAGTATCGTCTTAGATGACAACGATAATGACCAAATTATAAATATTAGCGACAATTGCGTTGATATTCCTAACAGTGACCAATTAAATACTGACAGTGACGAAGAAGGTGATCTCTGCGATCCAGATGATGATAACGATGGCGTCGATGATCATGAAGATTCATTTCCAAAAGATCCCTTTGAATATGTAGACTCCGATGGCGATGGTGTGGGTGACAACAGTGATGTCTTCCCAAATGACAGCTCAGAGTCAGTAGATACAGATGGAGACGGCCAAGGTAATAATGCTGATGCGGACGACGACGGCGATGGTGTTACTGACGAGCAGGAGCTAGTTGATGGAACCGATCCGCTCAATCGATTTTCATGTATCAGCGACTGCTTTACCTTTGACATTGATGATAATGAGCAAACTCAAGCGCTCACAGATGGAATCTTAGTGATCCGCCACCTGTTCGGACTATCTGGTGAGTCCCTTATCAATGATGTTATTGCGCTAGATGCCGAG
The DNA here is from genome assembly GCA_029254005.1 of Porticoccaceae bacterium. Taxonomy (GTDB): domain Bacteria; phylum Pseudomonadota; class Gammaproteobacteria; order Pseudomonadales; family Porticoccaceae; genus HTCC2207. The sequence goes on from JAQWYJ010000051.1 coordinate 12,471, forward strand.
CGAGAATCTGCAGATGATATCATTCAATATCTCACAGACGCAGACTCTGAACTTGACATTGATGGTGACGGAAATACGGATGCACTCACTGATGGTTTATTGCTATTACGATATCTATTCGGCATCCGCAGCGATGGTTTAATAACCGACGCTGTAGCGCCAGATGCGCAAAGAAAAACCGCACAGCAGATTGAAGAATACATTGACCTGCGAATTCTAACCAAAAAATAAAAGGTTAAGATACTTTTAAACAAAGCCTATTTTTAGACGCACTAACCCTTTAAACTTGAAAAGCATTCATTGAAAACGGGATTTCAGCATGGCTATTAAAATTGAACACCATTTGTTATTTAGCGCCGATGAAGTGTGGAGAGTTCTTGGTACACCAGATCGAGTCGACTGGGTTCCCGGCGTAAAAAGTTGCTTATTTGATGGTGAAGTCAGATGTCTTGATCTTCCCGGTGCCGGAACTATTAAAGAACGTATCTTGTTACGAGATAATAGCATTCGACGAATAGAGTACTCTTGTTTTGAATCCCCAGGAGCGCTGTTATCTCACCATGCTAGCATGCAAATCATTGAGTCTGAAAATGGTTGCACACTTCACTGGGAAGCTAATGTGGAACCCGTAGAAATCGAAAATTTTGTAAAACCCAGCATGCAAGGATCATTGGATCAGCTAGAAAAAGTACTGAGTAGCGAACGCAATAAGGCACTAAAGGAATAGTCGATAACACACCGCTATAGTCAAGCTGTCTAAATGAAAAGGCTGGTCAGTCACAACACATGGTTACAAGCAAAAACTTGCATCAAAGACGCCATCACTCGCCCTCCTGATACCGCTTAAATTAATGAATACAGCGCTTTTGACAAATTATTTGCAGTTTTATAAAGATCCGCAGACTGGTGCTGTTGATTGTTGAAAAACGAAAATCCAAGCTTTTTGTCCACATCACCAAAGGCAACTGCACCACCTACGCCGGTGTGGCCGAACATGTTCTTTTGACGACCAATAGGTGTCAACGGCGCATTGATCATATGGCCTAAACCAAAGCGATAAGGCAGCCCAAATAAAACCATATCAGGTCCGCTCGAATGAACTTGACGCAGTAAGTCAATCGTCTTTAACTGAAGTACATCTATACCATCTCGACTGCCGCCGGTGCTTAATATGCCATACAACTTTGCTAGAGAACCGGCTACCCCATGACCATTTGCAGCAGGAACTTCAGCCATTCGCCACTCATTGCTATTCACAAAACTAATATCTTCAAATAGGCTAGCATCAAAAGCGATGGCGTTGTGATTTTCCATAACAGCATGTTTAACATCTTTGAGCAGCTGCGGTAGCAAGAAATTGGGAATATAACGTAGCAATGAAAGCTGTGTAAAAGATGGCAAGGATTCTAGCAACAGCGTATCTGCGCAACGTGACAGGTCTGACTCTGCTAATCCAATAGTAAAATCAAGCCCCAAAGGACTAGCAATTTCTTCTCTAAAATAAGTCCCCACTGAACGACCATCAATACGTCGAATCACCTCACCAACTAACCAACCGAAGGTAATTGCGTGATAGCCCTGAATACTACTTGGCTGCACAAATGGTGCTTGATGTGCTAATAAATCAGTAAATCTGTGCCAGTCCTGCCATTCATTCTGGGGAATATCATCCTGAAAGCCAAACATGCCAGCTCGATGACACATCAAGTCTAAAATAGTGGTATTTTCTTTCCCATTGCAACCGTATTCTGGCCAGTAAAACGATACGTTTTGGTTAATATCTAGCTTGCCTTGTTCAATTAATTGAGCCGCGCAAATAGCAGTTATACCTTTGGTTACTGACCATACGTTAACAAGTGTGTCTTGTTGCCACAACTGTGTCCGTTTTGCATCTTTATAGCCGCCCCACAAATCTACTACCAACTTACCTTCGTGCTCAATCGCAACAGATGCCCCGACTTCAAACTGTGATTCAATAGACTGCCTAAAGACTGTCTCGATTTTACTGAAACAAGGATCACAAAAACCAGACACAACATTACTAACCATAGTTAAAATCCCTAATTGACTATTGCAACCAAATAATCTCCCCAGGCACGGGAGCTATAAAAAAATCATCTTGCAGCCCTTGTTCTAGCAATACTTCAGCCAATTTTTCACGAGGCTCTTTTATCGGTTCATCAGTTAAAATAAATGTACCCCAATGCATCCCAAATGATTTTGGCACTTGTAAGTCTAGAGCAATCTGGACAGCCTCAGCAGGATCAACATGTTGGTTTTTCATAAACCATCTTGGACTATAAGCTCCTATAGGAATAAAAGCGAAATCGGGCACCCCAAGACGTTCTCTAGTTTCAACAAAGTCCTCTGAATAACCGGTATCTCCAGCATGATAAAGTGCCAATTTTGGATGCTTCATAAACCACCCGCCCCACCAACTGCTATTGCGACCACTCAGTGCGCGCGCAGACCAATGCTGAACAGGCGTAAAAGTAAAATCAGTCTCACTAACACGCAGGTTCTGCCACCATCTACGTTCGGTGACCTTCCTAAGGCCTGCACGTTCTAATAAAGCTTTATCGCCCTGAGGAACTAAAATTATCAAATCAGGGTTAATTTCTTGCAGCGCCAAAAGACTTGGTATGTCTAGATGATCATAATGATTATGACTTATCAGTACCACATCAATTTGAGGCAATTCCACTAATGGTATCGATGGCGGAATAAGTCGTTTTGGACCCGCCCAGCCAACTGGTGACGCACGCTGAGAAAAAATTGGATCGGTAACAATTGTTAGGTCACCATTATTTATAAGAAAAGTAGCATGTCCGATCCAAACTGAATAATGACTGGCCTTGGCAGGCAAATCACGCCATTGATCAGATACCTCGATAGCCTCGGGCTGAGGCGGCGAATCTTTAGTCCAACGCCACTTTAAAAACTCTTTAAAACTCTTCGGTGACGCCATTGGATCTGAATTATTAAAGTTCTCTGCCACACTACAAGACTGTGCAGTAAACGAAAAAAAAACAATCGAAGCTACAATAATGATATGTTTTTTAGAAAAAAGCACAGTCCCTCCTCCCCTGTATTTAATATTAAAAAGACTGGAATTCTGAAAGATCTAACATTTTAACATGCACTCTTCTCATGTCGCTATCACCCCCCGTCCAGGCCATCACTGCTACGTCGCCTTCCAGAACTAGCTGCGGCAACCCAACTTGACGTAAGAAGTTTACATCAATAACTCTTTTCATTGGACCAAGTACTCCTTGGCGATCAATGTAGCGCAAGTTCAACCCACCGGAATCTCCTCCGTCAGAGGTTACCCAGCTGACTACAAATCCTCGTTTGTTATCCGCAGCAAGCCCTATTTGACCCACCACATGCGCACCTTGATCTACTATGATCGGGTCTCTAAACTGAATTGTATCCTCATTTGAAAGCGCAAATTTGACCTCACCAAAACCTTTTGCTTCAGTGTACCACCCTACTCCTATGGCTTTATTGATGGATACAACGGATGGTCCGTTTACTGGACAACCGGCAATTTGCCAATCATCCTGAGCAACTCTCAGTGATCGACTCCATCGACCAGAATCTAATAATGAAAAGTGAATATCTCTGATTTCATTTTTACTACGATTGCGAAATACTGCGACGGCACCTAAGTGAGTTTGAGCAATATCTGTTTGACAACAGTCGCACACCAATCCATCGACAACTTGCTCCTGATAAAGAGAGCCATTGGCCTTAATTTTAGTCGAACGCAGCGTCATACCTCTGACATTATTTGTTATGGAGGGAGACGGATGGGACAAATGACCATGTCCCGCAACCATTTCTCGACCATCTAACCACACAGCGCCAATATCTTCACCTTCAGCAAAAAAACTAACGAACCCGTGCTCACTATCAGTTCCATCGGTGTGAGGTCTAAATGGCTCATTCCACGTGACCCCATCGTCTGTTGATAGGCTCATCCACACATCATAGGCAAATACTTTAGAATCTGTCATCACCAACCAATGGGCGGCCCACAGGGTCTCTGTAAGCTGCACAACAGAGGGAAAATCTGCTCGATTAACCAGCCAATCATTACCTTTAGCAACGGTTGTCACGGCACCCCATTGATTATTTTGCCGCCGCGTAAATTGAAGAGCTACTTGATCATTTTCGGTTTTCATCCAACTCAGGATTGCATTACCTTTTTGATCAAGACTGAGATTAGGAAATACCGAGTTATTCCCTGCGGGGAAACTCACACTAAGATCCAACTGGTTATCGAAAACATCCTCTAAACAAGCACTTAATACCAATGACAGAGTGACTATGAAAACAACATTTAGACATCTGTGATAAATACTGATCATGCGTTTTATACTCAAATTCATTTAAATAGTAAGTACGTAGAAGACGCCAGACCCGCGTCAGCCACGGATCAAGGGCCGGGTCAAACAAGTAGGTCCACCCTCACCTTTTCGGCTGATATCTAGTCCTTTGTAAGTATAAACTTGACATCCTTGTTGTTCCAAAACCAATTTAACGCCAGGCAAATTAGCCAGCATAATAACTTTACGAGGGCCAATGGCAAGTACATTGCACCCCATCGTCAAGTACTCTTCTTCAGGTACTTCAACACAAGCTATCCCCAGATCAGATAGCCATTGAATGAACGAATCTGGTATAAAAGGGCGGTATACTAGCACTAGATCTCTATCTACCGGCGATATAATTGACATCAGATGTAACACATCATCGGGATGATCAGGCTCAGGTAATGGCACTACATGTAAGTCAACACCAGTCCCCAAAATCGCGTGAAGCTGGTCAATCCCCTCCTGATTAGTGCGTGGACCAAGGCCCACAGCAGCATGATGCTCATCTATCCAAATAAAGTCTCCACCTTCTAGCGTACCAGGAGCGACGATTCGCCCAGCGATCGTATGCCCATAGGACTCATAGGTCGACATATTTATGGTGGCTTCGGGGGTTCTTGTAGCGCGCCCCATATTACAAACAATAATACCCTCAGGACAGATCAGCGTACTGTCTCTGGGATAAATACTATCGATTGTAAGATTATCTGAGGCAGGAAGATCAATAATGTCTGCTCCGGTTGACTTCAGTAGCTGACGAAAACTATCAAATTCGATATAAGCATTATTGATATCTGGCATTGCGTGAAACCGCAAATTTTGCCATTCCTTATGCAACTTTTCTTGACTGACAAACGCATTTTTCGAATCCCTAATAGCAATTTGCACTAAGGCTGAATATTCATTGTATTTATTCATATATCTAACCTTTACTCTCGATTCTAACCAGGGCATAAAACGGCATGCCAATCATAATAAGCATAAATGAGTAGAACACAATCTCAGCTCCTGCTCCCCAAATAGCAAAAAAGGAATATAAGAATGCGGCTATGGATAACACTATAGCCCGTGTTCTCTTAGGACCTGGCTGATCTCCCTTTAAAAAGTAAAATTCTGCCACAGCCGAAAAAGTATATGCCATCAAGGTGGACAATGTAGATAACATTGCCATAAACGTGAACGCTGCCACCAGGCCCTTAGTATAATTTAAGCATAATAGTAGCGAGATAAATCCACCCGACACTAAAAACGAAAAAACCGGAGTACCCGTCTTACTCAACTGTAAAAATGCAGTCGGCAACAAATGGTCCTTAGCAGCAGCCAGAGGCACTTGCCCAGCTGTTAATGTATTCGCATTAAGCGAACCCAATGTCGATATTAAGGCCCCAACAGTTATTATGGCGCCTCCTACTGGACCCATTACTTTAGTTGCTGCCAATGCAAAGGGCGCTGCAGAATTTTTGAGTTCGTCTGCAGGTACAACCAGAGTGATGGCAATGCTCACTAGAATGTATATAGCCAGTACCGTAAGTACTGATGCAATGAGAATTTTGGGAATCATAGTCTCTGGATTATCTATGTTGTCTGCGGGCACCGTTGCAGTCTCAATACCAACAAATGACCACATCACCAAAGTGGTAACCGTCGCAAGAAGTGCAATCGGATGCATTTCAGTTGGATTCATGGGAGGCAGATTTTCCAACTGCATATTAGTAAACCCTAATACTACGATAAACAGTAAAGGAAGTATTTTCAAAAGCGTCGTTACTACCTGAAAAGTACCACTTGTGGACACACTACGAACGTTAATAGCAATGACAGTCCAAACTAACAACAAAGCAACAACTAAACTTGTCATTGACGAGTGTGTCACCGCAGGAACCAAAACACCGAGATAACCAACAAAAGCAATAGCAATACCTGAAACCGCAGCAACACATGCAATCCAATAAGTCCATGCTATCAAAAATCCAGCGAAATCGCCCAATCCCGCTTGGACATAAGCATAAGGTCCCCCCGACTTGGGAATTCGCTTCACTAACCGCGACAAAGACAGAGCTACCAGGAGTGTGCCAATACCCGCTGTTAACCAGCCTGCTAGACCTAACAGACCATAGGGTGCTAGCAGCGTTGGCATCATGAATACACCCGACCCTATAGCACAGCCCACTGCAATTGACCAACCACGCCAAAAACCAATCTCTTTTTCACCGTTCCCACTTGCAGCTATGTTCATCGTTGAACCATCCTTTTTGATTACCCTATCATGCCCCACAAAAAAGAGTGAAATACCTTTGTTATTTTTTACTCACTCGACAAAAGTAACAGGGCCTAATTTATCTTAGATTTCAGTATAAGCAACAACCATAATATCAACGCTTGGATCGTCACCTGGTCAGAGATTTTTTTGCCATCTTAACCTATATTTTATTGGTCAGTAGCCTGCGTTAATTACCTATACCAAAACTAACTAACAATTTAAAAACCTACTGGTCTATTTAGTTTATTAGATCCCTCAAGACCATTATTGAATAAAACAAACTTTTAACCGACATACCAAGTAGTTTAAAAACTCGGATAGGGACAATAAAAAATCATGTGATCAGCACCAAATCTTGCAAGAAAAAAGCCACATACTGGAGACCGTTTGCTAAATGCGAAGGATACGATTTAGTTGATCTGTTAAAGAATTAATCAGAGTATTAATCGGTTAGAACTGATCTATTTTGAAAAATCCTGAATCTTTGCAACAGTTAGATTTTTCCTAGCAGTCGTAAAAACCTGCGTGCTCGCTAAAAAAACGGACGATATGAAGCACATTGGCGTTTCAATGCGATCTTGTTTCTATAAGAGTTTTAAGAGTTTTAAGAGTTTTGGCAAAGATGAAATCACACCGCATAAAGCGACCCTAATAGGGTTCCAAAAGTTCAACAAAACACCTCCCTAAAAATTCACACTCTTATTGTGTATCTCAGCACTTTTCAAGCATGTTCTATTTTTAAACGCAAAAATCCAAGTATAGCTGAAAAATTAACATCAGCTTTTATTGCTATTTGCCCCTAAATGATTTAGTTTCGAGACGTCTGTGAAAAAATCAAGTAAAAAATGACAGTTTGCAAAATAATTAATTCAGGGGTTTAAAATGAAAAAAACATTTCTTGGAAGCAGCTTGGCATTTGCCATCGCTGCAACTTCAGGTGCAGTCTTATCAGCTGAGCTTGAAGAAATTATCGTAACAGCACAGAAACGCGCACAGAGCCTGCAAGACGTTCCAATATCGCTCACTGCTTTAAGTGGCTCTAAAATCGAGGATGCTGGCATAAACAGCTTTCATGATTTAGGGTCTTTTGTTCCTAATTTAAGTGTCACAGAAAACGCGGTGAATAGCATCATTTCCATGCGTGGTATTGGTGTTGGAGCCAATCAATCATTTGAACAGTCAGTGGGTATCTATGTTGATGGTATCCATTACGGGAAAAGCCGTCAGGTTCGAACTGGTTTATTTGATTTAGCACAGGTTGAAGTCTTGCGGGGACCTCAAGGGATCTTGTTTGGTAAAAACACCCTAGCTGGTGCAATCAATGTAACCTCCGCATCTGCTAATGTGGGCGATGCAATGAGTGGTAAAATCAACTATAGCCGTGAGAGTCTGGATGGGCAAATAATTGATGCAAATATTAGCGGATCCGTCTCAGATACATTGGCTTTGCGTTTTGCGGTAAGAGATCGCCAAGCAGATGGTTACTTAGATAATAGTTTTGGGGCTACTAACATTTCAAATATGCCTACCACTGACGAACAACTGTGGCGACTTTCTGCAACCTGGGAGCCAACAGATAGCCTCAGTGTAAAGTTCAAACATGAACGCAGCGATTATGTGCGTTTGGGGTCGACTGCCGTAGTAACAACATTACAACCTCTAGAGAATATTGCAAATTCTAATGCATTAATGTACGCGGTTATGGGCACATACTTCCCTACCACTGGCATAAATGCAGCCGCGGGCGATACTAGTGACGCATTCAGAGACGCAATTTCAATTGGAGGTTTAGCTTTATCTCAGTCACTGGGCCGTGATGCTGGAAAATTGGATGAAAAACCTGAGGGTACCGACACCCAGACTGCCGGCACGTCTCTTAATATCCAGTGGGAAATGGACAACGGTTATACCTTTACCTCAGTGACAGGCAATTCAGGTTATGAATATGAAGATGGTATCGATGCCGACTTCCTACCTGTTAAATTTATTGGTAGAAGTGACATTTCTGAGTATAGCCAAACGAGTCAAGAATTTAGATTGGCATCCCCAGTAGATCAAAAGTTTTCGTTTATCACCGGCGCCTATTGGCAGACTCAAGATCAAGAAATTGATCGTCTCGTTGCAATTGACGGTACATTGGGGCAGCCAGGATTTATGTCGGCAGTTGTAGGTTGTCGTTCTTTTCTCAACATTCCCGGTGGCGGCTGTATTGATGGCGTAACGTCTTTTGACCAAGTGGGTCGTGTTTCTAACTGGAGACAAGAGACTGATGCCTGGGCTGTATTCTTCCAAGGCACGTATGAGATCTCTGACAAACTAAGTCTGACGGCGGGTGTGCGTTATACTGAAGAAGAGAAGACTGTGCACGCACAAACAGATCTATCAATAAGTAATACTGGACTCGCCACTCCTTCGGCTAACCCGTATGCCGCTGCAATCCAAGCCGCTAGTTTTGGGTCTTGGGCACACGTATTTGACGAAGATCGTAAGACTGACCAGTTAATGCCTGCTGTAAATCTCCAGTGGCAGCAGTCTGATGACAGTAAATTCTATATCAGCTACTCAGAAGGTTTTAAAAGCGGTGGCTTTAATGCTGTAGATGACCAAAATCCAGCATTCCTTGCTGATGGAACTGTACTGAGGACAACGCCTGGACCTGGTTTTGAGTATGACGATGAAACCGCAAGCTCTGTTGAGATTGGTGGAAAGCACATACTGATGGATGGTGCTATGAGCTTCAACTGGGCTTACTTCGATAGTGAGTATATTGATCAGCAGGTTTCGACCTTCGTCGGTCTTGGATTTGTTGTTGCCAACGCTGCATCTTCAAATGTAAGTGGGATTGAAGCAGAAATAAAGTATCAGGCAAACGATAACCTAACCTTGGGTTTAAATATCGCTCGCCTTAATGGTAGTTATGCTAACTTTGATGCCGCAGGCTGTACTGCAACTCAAGCGTCTGCACTTTTAGGGGTTCTCAACGCAGGTACAGGTACTTCGGCCCTAGGCTGCGATGCTAAGTTTAACGCTGCAGGACAACAAACTGGTTCCGCGCAGGATATTTCTGGTGGGCAACAAGGTGCAGATTACAGCGGTTCTCTAACTGCTGACTATACTGCCCCTCTCAGCGATGGCATAGCGTGGTTCGTAAGCGGTGATATGAACTTCACTGATTACTTCTTTATGACGGGTGACCTTGATCCAATTGATGTGCAAGAAGCATTCAAAAAAATAAATATCAGAATGGGTTTGCGCGGTGATAACTGGGATCTCATGGTTTATGGTAAAAATATAACCGATGAGATTACCGCTCAGGGGGCATTTGATGTACCTTTGGCCTCTGGTTCTCACGCTCGTTATATGGATCCAGGTGCTATCTATGGTGTTCGTTTAGGTTATGATTTCTAATTAACCAGCCTAACACTGTAATAAAAAGGACGGGCTTGCCCGTCCTTTTTATTTGTACCGCCAAATATTAGCTTAATGCAGTGTTCTCATCATCCCCAATAGCATGCCTAGTAAAACTAAATTGCTCAGCACAAATAATAAACCACGAGCCATAGTATTTTGAGAAAAGAGATGTATTCCAGTGTGCATAATACGCAATAACAGATAGGCCCAAGACAGCATAATTAGCGTCTGATCTTGAAGTCCTTGAATAAAACAAAAAATCGTCATTACATAATACAAAACTGGCATTTCAAACAAATTTTGTATGCTATTTTTTATTATTTTTATATTATCCGGTGCGGTTGCGTATGGCATTAACGGAATACCTTTTGCCCACACTTGGTCTGGCCGACCAATTTTGATCGTCGCAAACATGTGAAAAAACATTACCATAAAAGTAACTAGTATTAAAAAATACGCTGGAACTAAAAAGTTTGCAAACATAACAACACTCCATAAATTGGGATTAACTAACCTAAAGATTTTACAACTAAAGTCTCTTTTAATCTTAACTGCAACGACTCTAAGGCAGTGAATATAACAGGGTGAGTCATAAAAATCGCTCTATTTTAAATCTGACAAAAAGCTAGGAATTAGGTAGCCACAACCGTAAAAATAACTTAGCAATATGTAAAGTCAGGATTTTTAGGCGGTTATTATGTCCGTTTTTGTGACTATCTTGTCATCTTATGACAGTGCGAGTCTTTTAATCTACGCTATGATATGGCGTTGATTTTTTAAAAAATTAGATAAAACAGCATGGGTAGAATAATTTCCATCTTCAAAGATCATAGTCGCATTTATGCGTCCATAGCCGGCTTGATCCTCGTTTTTACAGGGTCAAATTCGGCAATAAATTGGCCAAACTACCCATCAGATACCTTAGTCCTAGTCAATAAACGGCCCATTACTCAGACTGCTGTGCAACACGCCCGGCAACAACTCATTAGCCAAACCAGACAGAACACCACGGCAATCCAAGACGGTCTAATTATCGAACGATTGATAGATGATGAGCTACTTTTGCAGCGTGCAGAGAACCTTGACCTATTAAATTCAGATCCTGGGATTCGCAAACTACTCGCCCGCACGGCCATTCAAGAAATTATCAAAGATTCTATCTCTGAGGCCGTCAGTGAATCACAGCTTCGCGCCTTTTACCTGGAACATCAAGACACGTTTCAAGAACCAAAGTTAGTCAAGCTTCAAGTGGCAAAATTTAGTGAAATGTCCTTAGCAACAAAAGTTATACAAGACACTAAAAACACTAACTCTCTAAACAGTTCAGTTTTGCTCAATAATGTTGAAATGATGACAATACCTCAGTCAGCATTACCGGCACACATGTTAAGACGCTATTTAGGCCCAAGCTTAGCAACAAAAGCGTTGTCTATGGAAAACAACCAAATATCAGATCCTATTGTTTTCCAGAAAGACATATATCTTATCCAAATATTATCTATACAACCAGCAACAACGATTCCTTTTGTCCAGGCCAAACCCGCTGTAATCAGAGAGTTTCGACGAAAAAATAGAGATATTGCCTTACTCAACGCATTGAAAGCCCTACGTAAACAAAGCTCCATTGACATCAATACAACATTAGTTTACCAACTAGCTATCTAAGAGTAGAAAACAGTGTTCTTAACCGTTCAAAAAGACACAAACCACCGGGCGCTCATATTGTTGAGTAGTGGTGCTCTGCTCGGTATTTTCCTCGCCCTAATCGCACCTCGCTGGATGGTATACCAAGAACAAGATGTCATAGCATCGGTTAATAATAGCGTCATTGATCAACAACAATATCATCAAGCATTATTATTGTTTAGCCAAGAAAAACGCCACACTGTTACCAATACAGACCGCATTCTAGTTCTAAATAAGCTGATTGAAGAAGAGCTGCTAGTGCAGTATGCCATTTCCATAGATGCTTTACGAAAAGATCCTATTACGCGACAACGCATCCTACAAACACTCCTAGATACACTTCAAAATCAATCATTTGATGACACCCAAACAGTCCAAAACGCTACTCTTAGGGATTACATCAGTCAATTGCGAGAAAATGCAACCATCACCCGACTCAGCGTGACTGCGTACGTCGACCCATCAGATATTGAAAAGCCATGAACACCAGATCAACTAAAACTGTACTGACTATCATCAGCCTGTTGTTTTTTACTTCGTTTGTTCATGCACACAATCGCAGTCAGTCATTTTCAGATTGGACCATCACCAAGGACAAAATTGCGGTTATTTTTACCGCTAAATCTCGGGAAATAACACGACTAAAGGATAACTATAAGGCCTCGCTAGATTCCATCTACCTAGACCATCTAACAAAAACTGTAAAAGTGACGCAAGGTAATATTAATTGTCCAAGTACGGTCCCAGCAACCTCTTTGCCGTCACATTCTGGCACCCTGCGAATTGGCCTAGAATTTCGTTGTGACCCGCAACTAGATAACATAAATATTTACGTTAATAGCTTTTTTCAAGTAGCGACCAGCCATGTTCATTATGCCAATATCAAGATCGATGGCGTACAATCTTACCAACACCTATTTACATCTCAACAACCTCAGCATAGCGTTAACGCTAGCTCAACAACCCAACCTAATGGACTAAGTACCCTTACACAATATGTAGTACTGGGTATCGAGCATATCTTTGGTGGTATAGACCACATTGCATTCTTAATCGCGCTGTTATTACTACTAAGACAATTAAGAGAGTTGGCCTGGATGGTCGCCGGCTTCACTGTAGGCCATAGTCTGACCTTAGGAATGGCTACATTAGGTTGGATCATACCAGATCTTTTGGTCACAGAGGCCGCCATCGGTTTTACCATTGCAGCTGTGGCTGCTGAAAACGTCGCCATAACCACTGGTCGTTACCAGCAAATTGCTCTGGTTTCAGCAATAGGACTATTGCTTATAATGCTTATCAAACTGATATGGGGCGCAGGACTAGCGCCTACGAGTATTTTTGGGCTCACTCTATTTACCTTAGCTTATCTTTGGAAGTCCCCCAACACTAAAGACAGCCAGCGACTCAAACTTCTGATAATTATTGCCTTTGGTTTAATTCATGGATTTGGCTTTGCCGGTGCTCTAACTGACACAGGACTATCAAATACTGCCGTAGTGTGGGCTCTTATTGGCTTTAACCTTGGTATTGAAATAGGTCAGATCTTCATTATTGCAACCGTATGGGTAGTACTTCAGTGGTTATTGATAAAGCAGTATGTACAGTCTGTCAGACTTATTGTTGATATTTTATCCGCATTACTCTGCGCACTGGGATTGTATTGGTTTATTGTCCGAAGTTACGCCATTATTTAAACAAAAAAGTGGAGTGTAGTATGTTCAAGACGTTTTCTATAGTAATTGCAGTTGTAAGTCTGACTGGCATTCTTATTTTCACAAACCATGCACCTGAGGCCGTATATCGACTTTTCCCGGGCTATTTTGCTGACCCAACCAATGCTTGGGAAGACTCTCCTCTGTCTCCTGCTAATTCAACCCAAACGCGCCTGCCAGAGCAAGTAATAAGCACCCGTACAGCGTCCCGAGGTAACTTCCAAAAATCTGATAAACAAATCCTTTTTGGTGATACACATGTGCACACAACAAACTCAGCTGACGCATTCATGTACAGTTTACCCATGATGCATGGAGCTTCGGGCGCATATCCTCCAGCATTTGCCTGCGACTATGCACGCTTTGTATCCCAGTTAGACTTTTATTTTCTAACCGACCATGCAGAGAGTTTCACTTTAAATCAATGGCGTGATGGCATAGAGTCGGTGCGACAATGCAACAGAACCGCCGGTGATGCTATGAACCCTGATATCGTTGCCTTTATTGGCTGGGAATGGACGCAAGTTGGTACAGTAGCTGAAAATCACTACGGGCATCATAATGTTCTATTTAAGGATGATGATCCCGTCAATCTACCGAGTCACCCAATAGCCTCAGTGGGTGTTGGCGTAGCCACTATCGCTGCTCGTTCAAACGATGGTAAACAGTCCGCTCTGTTAGGTTTGTTGGACCCTCGTCACAAAGATTATTACGCATCCTATAATACCTGGGTGGAACATATGGCCGGCACGCCAGTGTGTGACCCCACAGTGCCCAGCCCCCTGCTTCCAGCTAACTGCTATGAAAGTGCTGCAACACCGGGCGAACTATTTAAAAAACTTGATCAATGGGGTTTTGATAATATTGTAGTGCCTCACGGCACCAGCTGGGGATTCTATACACCTCCAAATGCTAACTGGATACATCAACTAACTAAAGACAATAGTGATGCGAGTAAAACGCGCCTAATTGAAGTTTACTCTGGACATGGTAACTCAGAAGTATTTAGAAATTTTTCAGTTCGCAAGAAAAATAATGAAGGCCAATGGATCTGTCCAGAGCCTCAAGCAAACTATTTACCTGCCTGTTGGCAAGCTGGAAACATCATCGAGCAACGTTGCCTGGCAGAAGGTATTGACGCACAAGAGTGCAATGGTCGTGCAAATCAAGCGCGCCATAACTTCGTTCAGGTAGACACCATTTATGGCTTTATGACCGTACCCGGCAGTACCCCAGAAGAATGGCTTGATGCAGGCCAGGCACGAGATATATTTTTGCCCGCCTTTAATTACAAACCTGGAAAATCTGTGCAATACGGCCTTGCCTTACAAAATCTACAAGATCCTGAAACTCCACTTCGCAATAGATGGGGTTTTATCGGATCAACAGACACTCACTCTGCTCGTGCTGGGCATGGTTTTAAACAGCTGGATCGTACCAGTACCACTGATTCTACTGGCGTTAGAGACTCCTTCTGGGAATCGGTTTTTGCCAGTACTGCAGTGGTTCCTAAGGCAGCACCTAAGTCATTGACTGCAGATGAAATTGATCCTGTAAGCGCGAAAATATTTGCTTCGGAATTCGAGCGAACTACCTCATTTTTAAATGCTGGTGGTATAGCCGCAGTCCATGCTCAGGGTCGAGATCGCGCGGCCATTTGGGACGCCATGAAACGTCGAGAAGTCTATGGTACCAGCGGTCACCGAATGTTACTTTGGTTTGATCTAGTAAATGATCAAAACAACATCCAACCCATGGGTAGCGAAATTACCATGAATACTAACCCTAAGTTTAAAGCCAAAGTTGTAGGATCTTTCAAACAACTTGCGGGCTGTCCGGACTACGTTATAAAAACTCTTGAAGCTAAACGTCTAGAAAAAATGTCCTTAGGCGAGTGTTACCACCCCTCTGATGAGCGCTATCTAATTGAACGTATTGAAGTGATTAAAATACGGCCGCAGTCCTATACTACAGAGCCAGTAGCACCTCTTATTCAGGATCCATGGCGCACTTTTGAATGTATGCCCTCAAGCAATGGCTGTAGCATCGAATTTGAAGACCCGGATTTTGCAGACGACAATAGAGATGCAGTTTACTATGTTCGCGCTCATGAACAAGCTATTGAAACCATCAATGCTGGCAATCTTCGCACCAACTTTGATACACAAGGTAATGCAGTGCAAACAAATCCCTGTTATGGAGACTATCGAACAGCTGAAAAAGATGATTGCCAAAAACCGCTGAGTCAACAAGCATGGTCGTCACCTATTTTTGTCGACTACAAAAAATAAAAATACAGACCATTTATTCCTTTGGGAGAACAAGATGAGCAATAAAAGGGCATTAGTAACAGGGGCATCTGACGGCATAGGGCTGGCGTTTTGCGATATTCTTGCCGCACAAGGCTATGACTTGGTTTTAGTCGCACGACGCGAGAATAAGCTCAACCAAGTCGGTGCTGCATTAACCCAGCGCCATGGCATTACTTGCACCGTCATAGCCGCGGACCTATCCAAACCACAGGCCGCTCAACAGCTTTTTCGGCGCACCAATGAACAACATCTGAAGATTGACTTTTTAGTGAACAACGCAGGGCTTTTACACAATGGATTCTTCACAGAATTAAGCCTTACTGAGCAAGAACGTATGATCACCGTCAACGTACTCGCCCTGACATCATTAAGTCATTTATACGCTAACGATATGGCTTCTAGAAATAAGGGTTATATTCTCAATCTTGCATCGCTAGCCTCTTGGATGGCCATTCCCAATCAGAATGTCTATGCCGCCACTAAAGCCTATGTTCTGTCATTTTCCCAAGCTTTAGGTAATGAAATGAATGCGGCCAACAGCGGCGTGGTGGTATCAGCACTTTGCCCCGGTTATACGGCGACCAAAATGATGGATAATCCAGAGCAAGGCGCTAAGCTGCATATTGCTAGTAACATGATCATGTCGGCAAAAGCCGTTGCAGAATCAGGCATTAGAGGCTGCCTTGCTGGTAAGAGTGTAATTGTCCCTGGTGTTGCCAACAAACTGGCCACAGGTATCACTCGCCTGCTATCCAAAACAATGCTAACTCGACTGGTCGGCAGTTTTTACCGAAAAAATATGGACTAACTCAGCGGCACAGCACTTTAATCGACTATTGAGGTATTTATGAGCGAGAAAATAATTAAAAAGATACTCATCACCGGCGCCAATGGCTTTATTGGCAATGCATTGATGCGGTACTACCAAAACAATAATCAAGCGGTTGTTGGTGTTGATTTAGTGGGTAATGGCTCTGATATTATTAAGGGTGATGTTGCTAATCCCGAAACTATTGCAGATTTATTAGCACAGTGCGATGTTATTGTTCATACCGCGGCACTTGTCTCTAATGCCATGGCAGACAACGATATGTGGCAAGTGAACGTTTTGGCCACCAGCAATTTGATCGCCGCCGCAAAAAAATACAAAGTAAGACGTTTTGTACAAATATCTTCCATCGTCGTCTATGGCAACGACGCAGAGGGGGAACTTGACGAGA
This sequence comes from Porticoccaceae bacterium, assembly GCA_029254005.1. Classification (GTDB taxonomy): domain Bacteria; phylum Pseudomonadota; class Gammaproteobacteria; order Pseudomonadales; family Porticoccaceae; genus HTCC2207. The sequence continues at coordinate 29,454 of JAQWYJ010000051.1, forward strand.
ATCAACCAGTACACGCCAATGGCGGCAGTTACGTATTGACCAAATTAGCGTCTGAGCATGCAGTGCTTGCAGCTCAAGCTAACAGTGACATCGAAGTGGTTATCGTGCGCCCTGGCGACGCATACGGTCCTGGCAGTCGTCCTTGGATCATTGCACCACTAGAAGCTATAGCAAAAAAACAATTTATGCTACCTGCTAAAGGCCAAGGCTTCTTTAGACCGATTTATATAGATGATTTAGTACGCGGAATTGCATTAGCCACAGAACATTCCGCTGCGACGGGAGAAATATTTAACCTATCTTGCGAAGGCTATATATCCACCAAAGACTATTTCACGCCACATTATCAATGGATGGGTAAAAAAGGGCCTCTGCTAGTTTCAACTAAGCTTGCGCTCAGAGTTGCCGCCATCACCTCAATAGTGGCAAATCTGATGGGAAATCTTAACGAAGCCTCTCCAGCAACAGTGGCACAGCTCGCCACCAAGAGTTGGTTTTCCATAAAAAAAGCCGAGCATATTCTTGGCTGGAAACCTGAAATAAGCTTTGATGAAGGAATGCAACGCTCTAAAAAATGGGCCTCAGATAACGGACTTTTAGACAAATAACAGGTACTATTTTCCACAAAAATTAACAGGAGCAATCATGTCTAAAAATCTAATGGACGTAGTAAATTTTGCCAACAGCTCGGCAGAAAGAGAGCACTATGCAACGCCAAAGGATCGCTTGGTTAAAGGTAACCCTGAGCAAAATAACATTCTTCACTTCTCTGCAGCGGAAAAATTCTTCGTCGGTGAATGGGGGGCAGAGGTTGGTTGCTGGAACGTTAATTATACAGAGAACGAGTATTTTCAAATTCTTAGTGGCAAATCAATTTTACGTGATACGCAAGGTAATGAACTAACCCTTGTTGCTGGTGATAAAATTTGTGTCCCCGCAGGATTCCAAGGCGAATGGGAAGTAATAGAACCGACACAGAAAATATATGCGATTTATGAAGCCTAAAACCTATGAACGTTCCCCTTTTTTGTCTCTTAGCGCAATACAACAAGTGTCAATACTTGCCTAAACCTTAAAACTTAAGCCCGTCAAAAGGTAGGCAAAATTCATTACCAAGGTGTACTTAATTTTAACTACGTGCAACACTATGAAAAGTTCCCAAATCAATTATCGAAAATAAGGTTGTCACTATGCCCAGATTGTCACTGCCGCTTGCGTTACTTATGCTCGTTCAAATCGGTTGTAGTAGCGAGTCTGATGAGACAAAAAATTCAACAGACTTCGATCTATCACTACTAAATCAAGCCCAAATTATTCATGCTAATGCGTTGACCATAGATGCTCATGCCGATATTGAAATACCTGGCAAACCTTCCATGTATGTTGGTGCTGATGGACTGTCTAAAGTAACTCCCAAAAAAATGCAAGAAGGCGGTATCGACGCGGTTGTCATGTCTCTTGCCGTGGGCCCGATGCCAAGAACGCCACAAGGTTACAACAATGCCAAAACTATCGCGCAAACCAAACTTTCAGCAGTGAAAGCCTTGGTCGAATATCCAGCTAATAATACCGTCATCGCAAAAACCACTGATGAGTTATTATCGGCAAACGCCAACGGTAAGTCAGCACTTATTCTTGGTTTTCAAAATGCATTGATTTTAGGTACAGAAATTAACTACATCGACTCCTTATATGAATCAGGAGTTAGAGTATTTGCGCTAACTCACATGGGCCACAACGACTTTGCAGACTCATCAAGAACCTTGTTTGATGGAGACACCGGCACCCGCGAGCCCGACGCCGAACACGAAGGTTTGTCAGTATTAGGTAAAAATGCCGTGCGAAAAATAAATCAACTCGGAGGCATTATGGATATCTCTCAATTATCTACTGACGCCGCTATGCAAGTTATGGCACTTTCCGAAACTCCCGTCATTGCAAGTCACTCTAATGTTAAAGCCCTGACCAATGTCAGTAGAAATTTATCTGATAAAGAAATTGATCGTATTGGACAAACTAATGGCGTTATTCATGTAGCACCTTTCAGAGGTTACCTGTTTGATTCTGCCGATCCGGAAATGGATGCCAATATCCGCAAAATCAGGCGTGAATCGGGCATTGATGAATCTTATTTGTATCCCTTTGAACTGTATTGGGAAATTGATGATCCGGTTATCAAAAAAGATTTTTTAACTCGTACTAGCGCATTGCTAGGCACCATAGGGATAGAAGAAATGCTCGATCATGTTGACTACATTGTAAAACGCATCGGTATTGACCATGTCGGCATTGGCACCGACTTCAACCATGGCAGCGGTATTATTGGCTTCAACGACGCTAGCGAGGCACTAAATGTCACCGTCGAATTACTCAAGCGTGGTTACAGTGAAGAAGATATTACTAAGATCTGGGGTGGCAACTTTATGCGTGTTTGGAAAAAGGCCGAAACGGCCGTCGATGGCCACTAGACCCAAGCTGTAAAAAGATAGTCGCACGTTTTTTACGCAACATCTGACTGATTTAAAAAACCGCACATTCAACGTTACAGAAAAGAACAATAGAACAATAGAACAATAGAACAATAGAACAATAGAACAATAGAACAATAGAACAATAGAACAATAGAACAATAGAAGAAT
>JAQWYJ010000047.1 GCA_029254005.1 Porticoccaceae bacterium
TGCAATGGTATAAATATCTTCTAGATACATAGCGACAGGGTCATCCCCTTTGGAACCAAATTTAAAGGCCGGTGATGGGCAGGTAGGGCCCATAATCAGATCTACAGATTTAAACGCCTCTTCGAAGTCTTGTTGAATGAGCTGACGAACTTGCTGAGCTTTGCCATAGTAAGCATCGTAGTAGCCTGCGGATAAGCAGTAGGTTCCAATCAAAATACGACGCTGTACTTCCTCTCCAAATCCCTCTTGGCGAGTTCGACAATACATGTCTTGCAAATCTTTTGGATCATCGCATCTGTAGCCATATTTAACGCCGTCAAATCGAGATAGATTAGCTGAGGCTTCAGCAGGCGCGATAACATAGTATGCAGGAACTGAAAGGTGAGACGATGGAAGGCTAATATCTACCAATTCGGCGCCTTGGCCTTCTAAGTCAGCCAAAGCTTTTTTTACCGCTTGTTCAGTTCCAGGATGAAGTCCTTCCGAAAAATATTCTCGCGGGATACCTATGCGCAGTCCTTTGATAGGATTGTTTAGGGATGCACAGTAATCTGGTACTAGTTTGTCTACCGAAGTGGAGTCTTTATCATCGAAGCTAGCCATAGAGTTCAGTAATATGGCGCAATCTTCTGCGGTCCTAGCCATTGGACCTGCCTGATCTAGACTTGAGGCAAAGGCTATCATGCCCCAGCGAGAAACGCGCCCATAGGTAGGTTTGAGTCCACTGACACCGCACAGAGCTGCGGGTTGACGTATAGAACCACCTGTGTCCGTGGCAGTGGCACCAGGAGCAAGTCGAGCAGCGATGGCTGCAGCTGAACCGCCTGATGACCCTCCCGGAACGCAATCTAACGCCCAAGGGTTTTTTACCGGACCATAGAAACTAGTTTCATTAGATGAACCCATGGCGAACTCATCCATATTAGTTTTGCCCAGCATCACTGCGCCATCTCGTAAAAAGTTATCTACTACCGTGGCATTGTAAGGGGGGACAAAATTATCTAGCATTTTCGATCCGCAACTAGTTCTAACGCCGTCGGTACAGAAAATGTCTTTATGCAAAATGGGAACGCCACACATTGCAGGTGCATTTCCGCTTGCTAGACGTTCGTCGGCTTTTGCAGCGGCGGCTAATGCGTGTTCACTAGTCACTGTAATGACGGCATTAAATTGTTCATTGAGTTGACTTAATCGTTTTAAAAAATGTTCTGTCAGCTCAACACTTGAAAATGTTTGTTTCTGCAGGCCTTCAATCAACTCTGCAATGGTTTTATTGTGCATTATTAATCCGTTTACTCTATCATTTTTGGAACGCTAAAGAGTTCATTGTGGGTGTCTGGAGCGATCGCCTGAAAAGACTCACGCTGAGATGATTCGGAGACCTGATCCTCACGTAGTCGTTGTGCATTATGAAAGGGTCTTTCCAAATTAGTTACAGAGCTGGTATCTGCCGTTTGCAATTGATCTACTAGAGATAAAACACTGCTTAGACGCTCAGTAACTTCTGCGATGGTTTTATCATCAATAGATAGTCTTGAGAGCGTCGCTAATTTCTCAATCTCTTGTCGTTGGATGGTCATATTTTACCCTGTCTGAAATCTCAATAAATCGTTACAGATATTTTTGACGGAAGACCGCCTTCTAGGGCGCTACGGTACCACAAAAAATCCTATGAGTTTAAGTAGAACCCCCGTCTGTAGTAGGAATTTATCATCTTATTGGTATAATTTACGGAATTTGCATATACATGTAGCCAGTTTTGTATTAGATCGGCTAAACTCTCCGCCGTGAAGGAATAAAACGCTGCTTAAAGCGGCGTCTTTATTTTAACAACTATGCGTAAATTCAGTGGTGGATTATGCATTCTCGGTACGGTGAGTATAGGTATGTCAGGCTTCAGGGATTCAAAAAATGCTTAAGCAAATGGTTAAAAGAATAAGAGGCGTGTTCTCTAGCGATTTATCGATTGATTTGGGTACGGCAAATACGCTCATTTATGTTCGAGAAAAAGGAATTGTTTTAAATGAACCTTCCGTTGTGGCGATCCGTCATTTCATGGGGCAGAAAATCGTTGATGCCGTAGGAAATGATGCAAAGCGTATGCTAGGAAGAACACCTGGAGACATCACGGCTATAAGACCTCTCAAAGATGGTGTTATAGCTGATTTCCAGGTAACTGAGAAAATGCTATTGCATTTCATCAAAAAAGTTCATGACGATAGCTTCTTTCCACCAAGCCCCAGGGTTCTCATTTGTGTTCCCTGCATGGCGACTGAAGTTGAGAGGCGTGCTATTGAGGAGGCAGCCTATCAGGCGGGAGCGCGTGAGGTACACTTAATTGAAGAGCCTAGAGCTGCGGCTATAGGTGCAGGACTGCCCGTTGATGAGGCTATTGGTTCCATGGTGGTTGACATAGGTGGCGGTACTACTGAAATTGCTATCCTGTCTTTGAATGGTGTGGTGTTTGCTGATTCAGTGCGCATTGGTGGTGATCGATTTGATGAAGCCATTGTAAATTTTGTCAGGCGCGAGTACGGCAGTGTGATTGGCGATACAACTGCTGAGCGAATTAAAATGGAAATTGGTGGTGCTTACCTCGCTAAAGAGGTTCGCGAGATTGAAGTCAGAGGACGTAATTTAGCGGAGGGTATTCCTAAGAGGTTCACACTCACTAGTGATGAGATCCTTGGTGCATTGCAAGAGCCTCTTGTTGGTATTGTACAAGCAGTAAAGCGTGTTCTAGAGCAGTCGCCGCCTGAATTGGCGTCTGATATAGCTGAGGCAGGTATTGTTCTCACCGGCGGTGGCGCGTTACTCAAAGACTTGGATAAGTTGCTATCAAGTGAAACGGGTTTGCCGGTAATTGTTGCTGACGAGCCTTTGACCTGTGTTGCCCGAGGCGGTGGGGAGTTTTTAGATATGATGGATAAAGCTAAGCTCAATAAGATGACATTCTAGGCCGCAGATGGATACTTGCTGGCGCTATTTACGTTAATTTTGGGGATATGGGCATCAGTAAAATTTTCGTTAAAGCTTCTTTTATCGCGCGACGTCTGCTATTTGTAGTGATGATTTCGTTTGGACTCATGGCTGTTAACAGCTATACCCAGTGGTTCAAACCGATTAATGATGTTTTTGAAAACATAATACTTCCTATTCATTGGGTAGCAAATATACCAGCTAGAGTGAGTCGATGGAGCTCCTTTATGGTAGCTGATAGCGCAGACTTGCAAATGGAAAATGCTCGTCTTGCGCAAGAGAACTTGATTCATCGCGGTCAGATTCAGCGCATGGCGGACCTGGCAGCTGAAAACCTCAGATTACGCCTTTTACTTAATGCAACAGAATTATTTTTAGACAGTGTTTTAGTCACCGAGGTTATCGGTGTATCACCAACGCCTAGACGTCATACGTTAGTCATTGATCGAGGTAGCCAAGATGGTGCTTATGTTGGTCAGCCGTTGCTTGATGCTGAGGGTTTAATGGGGCAAATTATTTCTGTGTATGATAATCACAGTATTGCTTTGTTGATAACTGATAGTTCTCATGCAATTCCAATTCAGGTTTTAAGAAATGGTTTGAGGTCTATTGCCGAGGGTACTTCAGATTATAATCGACTACGTCTAAGATTTATTTCTTCCACAGCAGATATCAGAGCCGGTGATAGTCTCGTTAGTTCCGGGTTAGGTGAGCGCTTTCCTCCCGGTTACCCTGTAGGAAAAGTTATCACTGTGACTCAGATTCCCGGAGCTAATTTCGTTGATGTTGAGGTAGAACCTACTGCTCAAATTGACCGAAGCAAGCACTTACTTTTAGTCTTTACTTTAGGGGATGTCGGTGTCCCTGGTTCTTTACAGTGAAATATTCTGGCGCATCCTTGGCCTTAATTTTATCTATATTTGCGGCCTTAGTATTGCAACTTATTCCAGTGTCAGGGGATCTCATTTACTGGCGGCCTAATTTTTTACTATTATTGATGATTGCTTTGATCATTTTTAAGTCTGATCAAAGAAGTATTACTTTTGCAGCCTCAATGGGTTTTCTAGCTGATCTTGTCTTTGGATCCCCTCTTGGTCTTAATATATTGCTTTTTTCTCTTGTGGGTGCTGTTCCCTTATATTTTAGCGGTTGGTTAGTTTATTTCACGCTGGCGCATCGGTGTTTATTTGTGTTTTTGCTAGTTATTTTTTCAGAGCTTATGAGCAAACTTTTGTTTTTAATATGGCTAGTTCCAGAAAATTATAATTATATCTTTATGGTTGCCCTAGCTTCGGCAGTAGTGTGGCCGCTATTTGACATATCACTTAGGCGGATTCGTCAATAAAGGCAGTAAATGTATGTATTATATTGTTACTATAACCCCTTAATATAAAACCAAATTTTAGCTTTTTATGTCAAAAAATCTGCAAAATAAAACAACATATGATGTCGTACTAGCCTCTAGTTCGCCTCGTCGACGAGAAATTTTACACCAAATTGGTGTCCGCTTTTGCTCAGTCTCCCCCGATATTGATGAGAGTAGGTATTCAGGGGAGTCCAGTTTAGAGCTGGTGCGACGATTAGCCCTCAAGAAAGCAATAGCTGTGGCTGAGCTCAACATCAGCGATAAACCCATATTGGGGGCTGACACTCTTGTAACAGTAGATAATCAGATTTTTGGCAAACCTGATAATAAGGCTGAATTTATTCAGATGTTAGAAAAATTGTCGGGACAAACACATTGTGTGTTGTCTGCGGTTGCCTTGATGCATGGTGGGCAAAGCAATGTGTTGATTTCACAAACAGAAGTTACATTTCGACCTCTGGTAAATAAAGAAATCATGGATTACTGGGAGACGAATGAACCTAAGGGTAAGGCCGGCGGTTATGCAATACAGGGATTTGGTGCGGTATTTGTAGATGATCTTAAAGGAAGCTATAGCGGTGTCGTCGGGTTGCCCATCACACAAACCTGTCATCTTTTAACTCAATTTGGAGTGCCTCTATGGCAGTCTAGCGATGCATAATAGGGTGAAAAATGACTAATACAAAATGTCAGTTTGTGGTTAATCATGAGTCACAAGAGACTCGAGTTGCTGTCCTTGAGAATGGCATACTTCAAGAGCTTCACATTCAGCGGGCTGACACAGTTGGATTGGTGGGCAATATTTACAGAGCTACTGTTATCCGAATTTTACCTGGCTTAGAAGCAGCATTTGTGGATTTTGGTGGACATAAGAATGGGTTTTTAAGTTTGGCAGATATAGACACACCGCGCCTAACTAATAAAGCTAACTCCGGTCAAGAGGCGTCGCCGCCGACAATAAAAAATTTGTTACATGAGGGCCAAAATATAATCGTGCAGGTTATCAAGGATGCTATCGATGCGAAGGGTGCCAGGGTAACGATGAAAGTCTCTATTGCGTCAAGATATCTTGTTTTTATGCCCACAGGCCATGCCGTCAAAGTGTCACACCTTATTAAAAATGGGGATGAGAGGAAAAGACTTAAAACTCAATTGCGTTGTATGCTGGAAGAACTTGACGTCGCGGTAAAGCCGTATCAAGGATCCTTTATTTTACGTTCAGACGCCGCTGATATTGATCTGCAGTCGCTTAGAAGTGATTTGCAATTCTTACTGGGCACATGGTCGTCAGTGTTACTTGCCAAAAGTCAGTCAAAAAGCCCGGGGAGTATTTATATTGATTTACCTGTTACCCAGCGCTTGATAAGAGACATTGCTCCTCAACATTTGAATGAGGTTATAGTTGACGACCAACAAATATGTGATGAAGTATATCACTTCTGGAGTCACTACTATGGTGAGAATCCTCTAACTGTAACCTGTGTTAGTCACGCACCTAATGTTTTTACTGACTATGGGATTGACGATGAAATAAACAGAGCTCTTTTTCGTAGACTCGATTTAGATGATGGTGGTTATGTTATTTTTGATGAAGCTGAAGCAATGACGACGATTGATGTAAATACTGGATCTCATGTCGGACAACACGAGTTAGAGGAAACTGTTTTTCAGACTAATTTAAACTCTATAAGCATTATAACACAGCAAATTCGCCTTCGAAATTTGTCAGGAATTATTATTATTGATTTCATCGATATGCAAAATCAGCATCATCGTCAGCAAGTACTGAGCTCCTTAAAAAAATTGATGGGAAATGATCCTATCAATGCAATGATAAGCGGTTTTACCGAGCTTGGTCTCATCCAAATTCGCCGTAAGCGACGATATAACAGTTTACGGCAAATACTTATGACGGATTGCTCAACATGCCACGGCAGTGGCGTGCTCAAGTCTTTAGATACAGTTATGCTTGAAATTTGGAGGGAATTAAGTGGGGCTGCTAAAGCGTTTGAGACCAATCGCCTTCAGTTGCGAGCTTCCTCTGAGATTATCAACTTTGTTAAAGCATCAAAAGTCTCTATTTCAAAGGCCCTGGAAAGGCAATTTAACTGTACAATTGAGATAGTAGATGAGCCATCATTTGTGCGTGAAAAGTTTGATATCGTTTCTATTTGAGATTAAAAATGAATGCTAGATTAATTGCAGCCTTAACATCAGTTGGTCGATTGCTACTGTTTAGTTCAGCATCGCTGGTGGTTGTAGCTGTGATCTTAATCTTGATTGGTCGTCAAACTGTGGTTCAGGTTGATGGTCTTAGAGCTGAAATAGAAACCTTCCTAGTGGACAATACAGGCTTACAGGTCGAACTTGGTGAGGTTAATGCTCAGTGGTCTGGGCTACTACCTGTTCTTGATATTGCCAGTTTGCTGGTTTCGGATGTAAACAGAAAGTCTTCTGTGTCTCTGGGGAATGTCCGGGCTGAGTTAGATTTGGCGCGTAGCCTTTGGCATCTCAATATGGTCTGGCGAGAGTTATCAATCGATACTTTGGCTGTTGTAATAGCTGAGGATGAGTTTGGTAGCTGGGTTCCAGGTGACCAGTCTAATATAGATACAGACACTGAGCTAGATGTCCTACTCAAGCCATTTACTCATAGCAGACTTATTAATCTTAGAAAAATCGAAATACAATTGCGTTCGTTTTTAGGTCAAATTGTTAATTTGCAAGGTGGCTCAGTTAAGATTGAAAACGATAACGACTTCCATCGTGGTGAGATGTCACTATTTTTATCGAATAACAATTCGCCCGCCCGTTTTGTGATAGAAGGTTTTGGTGATCCTTCAGATTTGGCATCTTTTAGTGGCCTTGCTTATTTAAAAATTGATGATTTTGACATTTCATCTTCCTTCGTCGATCTGGGTCAATCTCTGGTTCCAGGCATTTTTTCGAATATCAAAGAATTTAGGGCTGGTCTAAATAGTCAGCTATGGATTGATATTCAACCCGGAGGTAGTCTTGATTTTGAAGGATCTTTATCTGTTGCGAACTTCCCGCTCGATTGGTTTGCCGATGCGCCAGCAATTAACAATGTAGAGTCGAATATTATCGGCTGGTACCTTGCTGACAGTGAATGGGGATTTCGGCTTCAGGATCTCACCGCTGATTGGACTGACACTGTCATTGAACCATTAAACATTCTTTATAGTCAGAGATTCGGATTGCCATGGCGAGATTATGATGTTTCTGTAAATTATATTAATCTAGGTTTTTTATCAGGTCTGATCGAAAAAGCCAACATTGCTGATGCTGCAGCCCTGAATATTATAGATCAGTTAGCTCTGCAGGGAGAGCTTAGCGCCTTGACCTATGGCCATAATAACGCCGGCTATTTTGCTTCGGCTAACATTACTGATGTTGATATGGCGCCATTTAAAGGGATACCCGGAGTTATGGGTATTGATGGATATGTTGAAGTATCAGGCAATCAATCACTGGTTCATCTTGCTGACCAAGATGGTTTGAGTTTATTCTTCCCTGGGGTATATAAAGACTATTTACCGGTTAACAAGGCGTTAGGGACGGTCTATATAGAAGCTGATTATACAAATCAGACCACTGTGGTGCGAAGTTCGCTACTAAAGACTGAGCTTGCTGCGGGCAATGCCAATTTATTATTCTCAGTGGCTCTAGATACATCGCCAGAAAAGACTGCGCCGATTACTACTCTTTTGATTGGGGCGACCGATATTGATGCATCATATACACATCATTACCTTCCGTATAAGTTGACGCCCCCCTTATTGAAATGGTTACAGGATGCTAATTTAAAAGGCAATGTTAAGCAGTTAGGACTGCTACAAAGATTCGGTCCTGGGGTTGAAGGTCAACGGTTTCGGACCACTCAATTATATGTTGATATTAACGATGGTCAGCTTGATTATCATCCCCAGTGGCTTGGGCTACGTGATATTAGGGCCACAGTATTGCAAGATGATGGCAGCACAACTGCACAACTTACATCAGGCACTATTGGTGAGATAAATCTATCAAATGCTAAAATAACAACTGGCAAATATCCGCCTAATCATCCCAAAAATGGTTTACTTTTGATCGATGCACATGCTCAGGCAACTGTATCCAATGCTCTAGAGGCGCTGTCAAAATCACCGCTTCAAGAACGCATTGGTGTGCTATCTGACTGGCAATATGACGGTAATGTCGATGCAATACTTGATTTACACATTCCACTGTCGAGTAAGCAATCTGTTCTTGATAGATCTCTTTATGAGGTAAAAAGTACCTTACATGATGCTCAGATATCTATTCCTAATACGCCTTACAAGGTGACTGACATTCACGGAAAATTAGACTTTTCTAGCGATAAAGGCCTCACCTCAGACACCATTAAGGGCCAGTTTTGGCAACAACCGCTGGTAGCTATTTTTGAACGATCTGATGGCTTACAAAAGATTAAACTGGCTACATCGGTCCAATCTAGTAGCTTGAATCAGATCGTCCAATTTCCTTGGGATGATGTTTTAAGTGGTAATATTTCCCTAGAGGGTTCGGTGGTTTTCAACCCACTGTCTTCAGCAGGGTTAGGTGCAGAAGCTGGCTCAATAGAGTACGAGAGTCCGGTAACCTTAACGCTGAAAAGTCAGTTAATGGAAAATGCTATTAAGCTTCCTCTTCCTCTAGGTAAGGATGTTGGTGAGCCAAGATCACTAGCGTTAAAAGTCCACTTTGATCAGAGTTTTTATCGTCTAGAAGGAACCTTAGGTGATAAATTAGTGTCAGATTTACGTTTCTCTAAAGGCCGCTTACAGCGAGGATTAGTATCGTATGACAGAACCTTGAGTTTACCCGACCCTAATCAGATTCTTGTTGGCAGTCACTTGACAACTACTGAAATAGAGTCCTGGCAGCCGCTGATGCGGTTATTTCAGCGCGCTTCACCAGCCGAGCCGGGGACCATGAAAACATGGTCCCCTATCTTTGATTTGAGTTTTGATTATTTAGCTATTTCAGGAATTAAGGTAAGCGATATTCGATCAAAGACAACTATTGATGGAGACCAAGCGAAGATTCATTTCGCTAGTGATATTGCTGATGGGCAAGTAATAGTTCCTTTTACTCCGGACACCATACCACGCCTGAATTTGACGCGTTTAGCGCTCTCAAATAAGCTGTGGAAGACTCCAGTTGACAGCCCTTTGATTGATCCTAGATTGTTTAAAGAGATTGACGTTTCTGTGGAAGAGCTCACGTCCGGTGACGACGTCCTTGGTGATTTTTCATTTTCTCTTCGGCCTATGCCTCAAGGTGCACTGTTCTCGAGCGTCACGGGCAACATTTTTGGGTTACAGTTTGGCAGTGAAGAAGAAAAAGATCAGTCTTCGTTTTTTTGGGGTTTTAATGGTAAACAATACAGTAGCCGGTTTGAGGGATCTGTCGGTATTAATGATATTGGTGAGATCTTTACGGCAATGAATCTTCCTCCGCAAATAGACAGTGAGTCTGGGAACGTGACTCTTGATCTCCAATGGTTGGATCAGCCTTGGTTATACAGTAAAGAAAACCTTTTGGGCACAATCAACATGTCATTCAATAAAGGCCGTTTTTATAATTCATCCAGCGGTGGTGGTGCAGTGCTTAAATTGGTAAGTTTGTTTAATATTGCTAATTGGCTTAGACGATTGAAACTAGATTTCTCTGATGTAGTTGGTGGAGATACAGAGTATAGCTCACTAGATGGGTCAGTTTATTTAGATAATGGCACCGCACAATTTTTGACGCCTTTAAATGTGCAAATGTCTTTTGGTAAGATGACTATGGCGGGCACATTTGATTTAATCGCTGAAACTGCTGATGCTCAGTTGGTCGCAACGTTACCTTTGACCTCAAATTTGCCCTGGATGGTGGCTTTTCTAGCCAATGCGCCTGCCGCTGCCGGAGTCTATATCACTAGTAAAATAGTGAGTAAGCAAGTAGATCGATTATCGAGTATCAGCTACCGCATAAAAGGCCCCTGGGATAACCTTAATACCAGCGTTGATCAAATGTTTGCACCTCAACTAGAAAATAGGATGCTAGCTGATTAGGTCACGTTTACTTAGTCAGCAAGTGACCTAATGTATTGAAAGATTTTTCGGGCAGCAGCAGGCGGTTTTTTGAGCTCTAATTCTCGGTTAGCTTGACGTTGAAGATTACGCAATTGTTGTCTATCTGCTGTGGGATAATCTATTAAAAAATTTTCTATGGCCTCATTTCCTTCATTTACAAGGCTGTCACGCCAGGCTTCGAGTCGCTGGAAATGGTGTCTGTAAGTGAGCGATTGATGGTCCATTTTCTCTAGGGTTGCCTGAATATTATCAATATCAGAAATACGCATCAGCTTACCAATATACTGTAAATGTCGCCGCTTAGCCTCTCGGCTTTTGAGCCTTCGCGCTTCATAAATAGCGTCTTTAAGTGCGTCAGGTAGATTAAATTTCTGTAGCTTACCCTCTGGCATTTCAACTAGTTCCTGCCCCATGGCTTGGAGTGCATGACTATCCCTTTTTAACTGAGATTTACTCGGCCCGTCATACTCTGTGTTTGCTTCTGTTTTTGAGTCGTCCATTAGATAAGAAATACCGCTGCTAAGCCAAGAAAGGATACAAATCCGACAATATCGGTAATTGTGGTGAGAATAACCGAACCTGCTAATGCAGGATCAATATTTAAAGCACGTAAAACAACTGGTAGCATTGTTCCTGCTAGTGCAGCAGCCATAAGATTGATTGCCATTGCCAGACCAATGATAACAGCCATTACGGGGTTGCCAAACCACAAAGAAACAATAACACCAACAACCATGGCATAAAGCAACCCGTTTAATGCTCCCACAGCAAACTCCTTACTTAGTAGCCAGTTTAGGTTTCCTGTTTCAACCTGTCCTAAGGCCATGCCGCGAATTACAACGGTTAAGGTCTGACTACCAGCAACGCCGCCCATGCTGGCTACAATGGGCATCAAAATAGCCAGTGCGACAACTTGGTCTAAGGTTGCTTCAAACAGGCTGATCGCGGATGATGCAACTATAGCGGTAAGTAGATTAACGCCAAGCCAAACGGCTCGGCGTGGCGCTGTTCGACTAATAGATGAAAACGTATCCTCGGTATCACTCAGGCCAGCCATGGCCAACAAGGAATGATCAGCATCTTCTACGATGACATCCACCACATCATCAATGGTAATTCTCCCAAGAAGACGATTGTGTTCGTCTACAACTGGTGCAGAAATTAAATCATAACGTTGAAAGCGAGTAGCAACTTCAGAATCGATAAGGTTGACATTAATCGCCTTTACTTCAGTATTCATTACCTCTCGCACGGTGGTGGTCGGTGTTGAGGTTAACAATTTTCCTATGGATAGATTGCCCAAAAATGTGTCGTTACGACTGACCACAAAAAGATTATCGGTCGTGCTTGGTATCTCTTCGAAACGCCTGAGATAACGCAGTACAACATCGACGGTTATATCCGGACGGACTGTCACTACCTCCGTATCCATTAAGCCGCCGGCGGTGTCTTCATGATAGGTGAGTACGGTTTCTACACGTTGACGATCTTGCATCGACATGGCTTTTAGAACGTCAGGTATTACTCGGTCAGGCAACTGCTGAAGAATGTCAACAACATCATCGACGTCCAGCCCCTCGGTAAGCTGAGCGACTTCAGCCCCATCCATTTGCGTTAGAAATTCTGACTGAATGTCATCAGAGAGATCTTGAATAACCGCGCCCGATAAATCTGGGTCAATTAGACCCCACAGCACCTGGCGATGTTTTGGCGGCGCAATTTCCAGTTGATGTGCAATATCTGGAGGAGCAAGATTGTTCAGCTGATATTTAACCCGGTGCAAGGTGTCTGAGTCAATTTCGCTGTCAAGCTTGGCAAGTAAATTATCATCAACTATCATGGTTTGAGTTCCTAGTTAGGCCAACAAGTGCCCAACGTAGTCCTATTCTAACTTTCTATGCTTTAATTCGATACAGTAAATAAATATTTAGCCTTAATAGCACTAAGAAAATGTTCTGAGATTACTCGCCTTCATCGAAATAGTTTTCAAATAGCTCGACAACAGCGCGGTGTGCAGCCGCCTCTTCTGGTCCATCAAAAATAAAGTTAAGTTCAGTGCCTTGACATGCGGCAAGCAACATCAGCGACATGACGCTTTTGGCATCAACAAGGGGTTCGACTTGCCCAGCATGAATAGTGCAAGGGTAGCTATTAGCGAGCTTGGCTAATTTGGTAGCCGCTCGTGCGTGTAATCCAAGTTTGTTGATCACAGTGATGTTGGTATTGATCATAAAATAGCAACCTCGACTTATGGTTTCGTTATTTCTTTATGGATGACCTGTACTGAGGGATAAGACTCTAAAAAATGGGCATGCAGTTTATTTGCCATATAGACTGATCGATGCTGACCGCCTGTACACCCTATGCAGACAGTAAAATAACTGCGATTATTTGCTTCGAACTTTGGGATCCAACGTAGTAAAAAATCACGTATGTCGTTGAACATCTCGATCACTTCTTCTTGATCATTTAAAAACTTTATTATCCCTGCATCATTACCATTTTGCGCTCTGAGTTCTTGTTTCCAGTAGGGGTTAGGTAAACATCTGACGTCAAAAATAAAATCTGGTGCCTCTGGTAGGCCTCGCTTAAACCCAAATGATTCAAACACAATAGACATATTGCCGCTATCGTTAGGCATCACCGTATTTTTAATAAGGTCTCGTAGTTGATGTAGAGAAAGTCCTGACGTGTCGATATTTTGATCAGAAATCTTTAGGATGGGAGACAGAATATTTTCTTCAAGATCGATTGCTGCAGATAGCCCAACCGTATCGCTACTCAGTGGATGTTTGCGTCGTGTCTCACTGTAGCGTCGGATAAGATCACTTCGACGTGCCTGTAAAAAGACCACATTAACATGGATATCTCTGGTGTCTATTTTACTTAAAATTTCTGGAAGCTTATCAAGATCACCGGCAATATTTCTCGCATCAATACCCACAGCCAGCTTAGTTGTGTAGTGATGTAATTCAGTAGTGGTATCGTCAATTAGGTTTAGCTGGGTTTTACTCGGAGTTTCTTCTACGCTTAGTTGTTTTATCAGAGACGGTAGAAGCGATGGTGGAAGATTATCAATGCAGGTAAATCCTATATCCTCGAGGATGTTTAAGGCTGAAGTTTTACCTGAACCGGATCGACCACTTACAACAACCAGTCGTATCATCAGTTTGCTCGCTCCAAAGCAATAGCAGTGTTGTAAAGGTCTTGGTTGTTTTTACATTCTCGCAATAGCTGTCGTGAGTCTTCTCTCTGCATCATCGAGGCTATCCTCGCTAGCGTGGCTAAATGCTCGTCGTTTTTCTCTTCAGGAACAATAAGCCCAAACACAAGATCTACTGGTTCGTTATCAAATGCATCAAAATTAATCGGTTTATCGAGTTTAATCAGACAACCACAGATACGAGTAACGCCCGCTGCTCGACAATGTGGAATAGCAACGCCATCTCCAATGGCGGTGCTACCAAGTTTTTCTCGAGCAATGAACCGATGAAAGAGACTATCCGACTGCTCCTGAGATCCGCCCAAATAGGTATTAACTATGCTCGCTAAGCTTTCTAATAAGCGTTTTTTACTTAGGCAGTGGACATCACTATGGGTCATTTCTAGCGAGAGTACATCGGTAATCTTCATTAAATGTGCTAGTGACCTCTATGTTTTTCTTTGTACTTAATCGCCTGTCTATCAAGCTTATCTGAAAGCGCATCTATAGCGGCATACATGTCATCATGCTCAGCTATAGCAAATAAATCACCACCGCTCACATGCACCGTTGCTTCAGCTTTTTGCACAAGTTTCTCAACAGTCAGTATGACCGAGATACTGGTAATTTTCTCATAATGACGCTCTAATTTGGATAGCTTTTGTGTAACGTAGTCTCTGATGGGGTCGGTGATTTCTAAGTGATGTCCACTTATTGTCATCTGCATATACTGCTCCTTTTAGATACTGTTTTCGAATCTTTTTCTTTGGCTTGATGAGGCAATGCCCAGGCTCTCTCTATATTTTGCCACTGTCCTTCTTGCTACCTGAATACCTTGCGCTTCTAACAAACCCATTAGTTTGTTATCACTAAGGGGTTTTGAAGGATTTTCAGCCTCTACCAATGTCTTAAGGATAGCGCAAACAGCCGTAGATGAAAACTCTCCGCCAGCTGAAGTACTAACATGACTAGAAAAGAAATATTTTAGTTCAAATATACCTTGGGGTGTAGCCAAATATTTCGCGGTTGTTACTCGAGAAATAGTTGATTCATGCAGTTCAAGCTTGGTGGCGATGTCTGATAGAACCATAGGTTTCATCGAAATCGGGCCATTATCTAGAAAACCCTGTTGAAATTCTACAATGGTAATAGCTACCCGCATTAACGTTTCATTGCGGCTTTCGATGCTACGAAGGAACCACCTAGCATCCGCTAGGTTGTCTTTTAGATATTGATTTTGTTCACTATTATCTGCGCGCTTTATAAGACTCGAATAAATATCATTAATTTTTAAGCGAGGCATGTTTCCATCATTAAGTCTCACTTGCCAGCGTCCATCTACTTTCTCTACATAGGCATCCGGAGCAATATACTCTGCTGTATTGACTGTCAAAGACTCCCCTGGCCGTGGCGTTAGGCTGCGTATTAGTTTGAGGGCTCCCTGAAGTTCCTCCATTTTATAGCGAGTCCGTTTCATCAGGCTTGCGATGTCTATGGAGGCGATGTCAGTGAGAAAATCTACGACGAGTCTGATTGCTTGATGGATAAAGGGCGTATCAAGAGACAATTGGTATAATTGAATTAACAGACATTCCTTGATGTCTCGAGCAAATATACCTGGAGGATCAAACTGTTGGAGTCTGTGTAAAACAGCTATTAATTCATCTTCTTCTATCGGGTCTTCAGTGTCATGGTCTGATTGATGGGATAGAATATCAGTCAAGTTGGCGCTGATTAACCCGGACGGCTTTATCGCATCAATGAAGGCCTCTGCTATATGCTGATCTCTTGAAGACATCGGTGTGAGATTTAGCTGCCATGTTAGGTGATCTTGTAAGGATTCTGTGACCTGATAAACCTGCTCCCAATTGTTTTCTCCGCTTGAAGATGTGGCCATGGAAGAGCTAAAGTTTTCGTCCCAATTGGCGTCTACCGGAAGATCAGATGCGGATGGAGCACTCCAATCACCCTCAGCCTCTGATTCAGTTACCGTTTTTTCACTGGCATCATGAGCTGCCGAATGCAGGTCAGATGTGTCCGCATTAAGGTCAACAACGGAGGTATCTTTACTCTGAATGTTGTCTTTATCGGTGGTTTCTGTGACGGTATTAGTGTCCCCATCATCAAGCTCTAACAATGGATTACTATACAGTTGTTCAGTAATTTCTTGACCTAATTCTAGTGTGGATAGCTGTAGAAGCTTGATCGCCTGCTGTAATTGAGGCGTCATCGTTAGTTGCTGACTGAATTTTAATTGTAATCCTGGCCGCATAGATGGGTCATATTTGTTCTTGAGAAAGCAATGTTAGTGCCAACACTCCCATAAAGGCAATCAAATTTGCAAAAAAGAATCATTTTTAAAGTGTAAAGTGCTCTCCAAGATAGGTTTTTTTAACATTATCATCATTTAGGATATGATTTGTTGTACCTTCAGCGATAACATGGCCTTCTCCTATTATGTAGGCATGCTCGCAAATATCTAGAGTTTCTCTAACATTATGATCAGTAATCAATACGCCTATGCCTTTATCTCGGAGTTGGCGAATGATTGTTTTGATATCATTTACTGAAATGGGATCAACTCCAGCGAAAGGCTCATCGAGTAAGATGAACTTTGGGTCTGCAGCCAATGCGCGTGCTATTTCAACTCTTCTCCTCTCTCCGCCAGATAAGGTAATACCTATGCTTTTCGCAAGATGGGAAATATTGAACTCATTAAGCAGACTTTGTAAGATTTCTAGTCGCTCCACACGAGAGAGCGCTTTGCGGGTTTCTAATATGGCTAAAATATTATCTTCGACGCTAAGAGTCCTGAAAATTGATGGCTCTTGTGGTAGGTATCCAAGGCCTCGTCGAGCTCTTCCATGCATGGGCAATTCAGTTATATCAACATTGTCAATAAAGACACCGCCATTATCCTCGGAAACCAATCCCACAATCATATAAAAACAGGTAGTTTTACCAGCACCATTTGGCCCCAAAAGTCCCACGATTTCACCTTGCTTCACTTTTAGTGAAACGTCTTTGACAATCGGTTTCTTCGCGTAAGATTTTGCAAGATGTCGTGCTTCCAATACAGCCATTATCGTTTAATCCCCTTTCTCAATCTGAGTATCTTCTTGGCGTACTGAGTATTCTTGATCAGTATTGGTTTGATTGAATGGAGGAATTACCAATTGAATCCGTTTTTGGGTGCCTTGATTATCTCCCTGAGCTTTCCAGGTACCTTTTGACAGGTCATAGTTAATACTATCGCCCTTAATGTAGGTTCCATTGCGGCTTAACGAGGCATTGGTTTTAAGGTTTATCACATTTTTGGCCATTAAATACTCTAGAGTATCGGCACGAGCTATGAGAATATTTTCATCTAAGCTTGATTCTTGCTGGTAGCTAGCTGGGGAACCCAGGCATGAAATTTGACTAACATTTGACCCCTCATAATGAATGGTCACCTTGTCTGCTTCAATCAGAATTGTTCCTTGGCGAATAACCACATTGCCACGATATTCTGTTAATCCGCTTACTTCGTTTCGTTGAGCAAAATCTGCATTCACAGATATAGGTTGTAGCCGATCTGAGACTGTTGCTTGAGCAGTCGTACTACTGAAGAGGATAATGACAACAACGACAATTTTAAGAAACGTCATGGTTAGCACTTATATTCGACATAATTCTAAATATCTCTTGTTCAAGGTCCACACTAAGGCCGACTCCTTGCATTAACAGAGCAGGGGTTTTAAATTCGAAATACTGGTCGGTGGTGATTAGTAAGTCGTGTGCATTATACTCCAGCGCGCTTGAGGACAATGTACTTGTATTTTTTATGCCAGCTATTACTGCCTCAACATTGCCTTTGAGACTCAACTTATTGTCATTGCGGGATAAAATTCCAGAGTTTGCAACAAATGACACACCGGTGTCCCTACCGTCGGTATTGTCTGTGACAGAAACAAAGCGAGGATTTGTCAATAAAATTCGAGGATCATTAGTCAATAATTCCATTTTAGATGATGTAATCAAGAAAATTTCATCACCTTCTTGAGAAAATCGTCTACTGGTCACACCCAGCATAAAGCTATCAACACTGCTTTGTTCAATCATTGATTTGGTACTTGCACGCATAAAGGACTCAGGCGGTGAGTCCCATACCACTAGGAACCATGTTACAAGCACCATAAGCGCCCCGATAATAAGTGATTGCCGAATCATCGGTACTGTTCCAAGATATCATTGAGTTTGTCTTGTGCCGCTAATATTAATTCGGCAATTTCTCTTACCGCGCCATCACCGCCGTAGTTTTTGGTTTGGTAGTCCGCTTTCAAGGCGAGAGTGCTGCTGGCATTAGCTACTGTTAGCCCTAACCCCACCTTATTAATAACGGCTAAATCTGGCAGATCATCCCCTACAAACGCGATTTCATTGAGATCGAATTCAGTTGACTGAAGTAATTCCTCTAATGCCGTTAATTTGTCTTCGCGACCTTGAATGACAGGGTTAATACCGAGCTCGTCTGCTCGCCTTTGGAGTAGGCCAGAGACCCGTCCAGTAATTATTCCAACTTGTATATTGCCCTGTTGAAGTAATTTTATACCCAGCCCATCTTGGATATTAAATGCCTTCAACTCTTCGCCGGAGTTACCGTAATAAAGTTTACCGTCGGTTAGCACACCGTCGACATCAAGTAATAAAAGTTTGATTTTTTTCGCGGCCTTGATTACCGCCTCGTTGGATAGCATTAAACAACTCCCGCCCGCAGTACGTCATGGAGATGAATAACACCTCTAGGATAATTGTTGTCATCTTCGACAATAAGAGCAGTAATTGAGCTCTTTTCCATAAGTAAAAGCGCTTCAGCGGCAAGGGTATTTTGATGAATAGTCTTTGGATTGGTCGTCATTACTTCGCTGATTGGTGTATTGACAATATCGACTTTAAGTTCAAAAATTCTGCGTAAATCTCCATCTGTAAAGATGCCGATCAATTTATTGTCATTTGACATAACTGAGGTCATTCCGAAGCCTTTCTGAGTCATTTCAACCAAAGCATCTTGTAGCGATTGGTGCGCCATAACAGAGGGCATTTGATCCTCTTGATGCATAATATCTTTCACTGTAAGCAAGAGTCTTCGACCCAGTGCACCACCGGGATGTGAAAAAGCAAAATCCTCTGCGCTGAATTTGCGAGCTTCTAGCAGGGCAATTGCTAAAGCATCGCCCATGGCTAATGTCACAGTAGTGCTGGTGGTAGGTGCTAAATTTAGGGGACATGCCTCAGCGTCAACAGAAACATCGAGATTTGCACAGGCAGTCTTAGCTAGCTGGGATTGATTGTCTCCGGTCATGCTAATTAGTGGAATGCCCAATCTAACAATTAATGGTATCAGTGTCACAATTTCACTGGTATTGCCCGAATTAGAGATCGCAATGACAATATCTGCTTTAGTGATCATTCCAAGATCACCATGACTCGCCTCTCCTGGATGAACAAAAAAAGCCGGAGTTCCAGTACTTGCTAAAGTTGCAGCTATCTTGCTACCAATATGACCTGACTTACCCATCCCAGTAACTATAACTCGTCCTTTGCACGCCAAAATTGTCTCGCATGCTGTGACAAAGGAACTGTCAATACGTGCAGACAACAGCTGAACCGCATCTGCTTCTATTTGAATAGTTCGTTGTGCTGATGCGATAAAATCTGCCATTTCAAAATCCACTGTTATTCATTGTGAAACCCTTGGACGCCTATTATATTACGAAAAGCGCTACTCAGCTAATTCTCAGTTAGAAACTAAAGAAGGCCACAAAACACTGTAGTACAGACAGTATGCTATCAGCAAGAGAAGGCCAAAAATGCGCGAAATTTTAGCACTATCGTCTGTTTCACTTCTTCTTTGCAGAGATACTGTAATAATGACTACCATAAGCACTGTCATAGCGGCCATGGCGGTGTAGTCTCGGCTAAATACGTCACCTGAGAGCGCAATAGGTGAAATAGCACCAGCAGTAGTCATAACTAATAAAATGTTAAAGAGGTTAGATCCGATAATATTACCAACGGCAATGTCATGATGGCCGCGTACAGCGCTCACAACAGATGCTGCAAGTTCGGGTAGACTTGTTCCAATCGCAACTACAGTCAAGCCGATAACAAGATCACTGATACCAAAGTGACTGGCAATAGTGGTAGCTCCCCAAACGGTTAGTTTTGCACTGCTTAAAAGTGCTATCAAACCAATTATTAACCAAAAGGTAGATTGCTTGAGTGATTCACTAGCCTCGATTTCTTCTAAACCATGTTCGTCAATATTTAATGTGTTTTTCTTGAATTTTCCTAAAATCACCAGAAGTGGAATAACTAAAAGTCCAAGTGCAATACTTTCTCCGCGCTGCAGTTGTCCATCATAGAGGCATAATCCAGCAAAGCCTGTAATCAGTAGTAACAGAGGAATCTCTTGCTGTAACAACGATTTTCGGACAGGGATCGCTGCGATTAAAGCCGTAATTCCTAGCACTAAGCCTATATTGGCAATGTTTGACCCAATGGCATTGCCCACAGCAAGTCCACCGGCATTTTGCAAGGCTGCATTAACCGAGACGATAATTTCTGGGGCGGAGGTGCCGATAGAAACGACAGTTAAACCGATCATGAGAGATGACACACCAAAATTTCGCGCAAGACCGATGCTGCCGCCAACGAATTTGTCGGCTGCCCAAACAAGACCAAGCAGTCCGGCAAGCAAAGATAGGCTAGACAAAAAAATTAAGGACATTGAAGCTCCAAAAGTAGAGGTTGCTGTGTTTCTTCATTAACGGCGGAATGGTATAGTGCCCAGTGAAAAAAGTCAGCATTGTTTCTGGATAAACTTTGCACAAAGACGACTAACGTTAACACAGTACGAAAAAAGTGAATAGATTATGAGAAAAATGCACTGCATCGTTATTACTATTTGGATGCTCTTCATGATAGCGGGGGTTACAGAAACCAACGCACAGGGTAGCGTGGGCGAGAGTGATCGTGTAAAACAGCAGCCATTTAATAATATTGAGGAAATGACGCTAGATCTTTTGCGCATTATTAGTAATCACCAAGCTAAATATCCGGCCAATCAGGCCACCTATTTTGATGCGCTCAATCAGTTAATGTCAGGCTTTGTAGACTTTGACTTTGTCGCTAAAAAGGTAATGGGAAAATATTATAAAGCTGCGTCAAAAGAGCAAAGATTACGGTTTGAGAGAGAGTTTCGCCGAGGTCTTATTGAAACATATGGGCGTGGACTTATGAGTTATGGCGATCAGAAAATAGTGTTAATAAACAAGAGTCCATTAAAAAAAGGCCAAAAAGCGGTTGTGGTTAAACAAGAAATTCGTAGTGCATCTGCGGTCTACCCTTTGAATTATCTCATGTATCGTAAAAAGTCTACTGGTGAGTGGAATGTGGTGAATGTGACTCTTAATGGAATCGACTTAAGCAAAACATTTGCAAGCCAATTTTTAAATGCAGCGCGCAAAAACCAGGGAAACATTGACCAGGTCGTGGACAACTGGTTATCAGGCGCTTAGCGATGGCTTACACTTTCTTACCTGACTAACCCACTGACAATTGAGAGAACTATGAACCCAGAAGATGTCAAAAGTATTTTAGTTAGTGCACTAACGGACTGTGAGGTGCAGGTAGAAATGCAGGGAAGCCATTTTAATATTGTTGCCGTAGGCGACATTTTTCAGAGCAAGCGTGCTGTCCAACGGCAGCAGTTGGTTTACGCGGCGTTAACTGAACAGATTTCATCAGGCGTGATTCATGCAGTTAATATGAAGTTGTTTACTCCGTCCGAGTGGCAAGATCGGACCTAATAAAATTCACAGAAACTCGTTTTCTGTGTCCTTTTTTCATTATTTTTCTACTTAAAGGTTATCCAATGGATAAACTGATTATTCAAGGTGGTGGTTCGCTCAACGGAGAGGTATGGATCTCAGGGTCGAAAAATGCCGCGCTACCTATTTTATCTGCTGCATTACTGTGCAGCGACGGAGTGAAGATATCTAATCTACCTCATTTGCAAGACGTTACGACCACCATAGAACTATTAGGATCATTGGGTGTTACGCTGAGTATTGACGAAAAAATGTCTTTGGATATAGATAATTCTACTCTTAATAGTGTCACCGCACCTTATGATTTGGTGAAGACCATGCGGGCATCTATTTTGGTTTTAGGGCCACTATTAAGTCGATATAGCAAGGCCAATGTATCCTTCCCAGGTGGTTGTGCAATTGGCAGTCGGCCGGTAGATCTTCATCTGCGTGGTCTGGAATTGATGGGTGCTGTAATTGAGGTCGACAAAGGCTATATTAATGCTAGCTGCAAAGGCCGTTTAAAGGGCGCTCGAATTTTTATGGATACAGTATCTGTTGGAGCTACTGAAAACCTAATGATGGCTGCTGTCTTGGCGGAAGGCACTACTGTTTTGGAAAACGCTGCTCGTGAGCCTGAAATTGTTGATTTGGCTAATGCTTTAAATACCTGGGGTGCTAATATTAAAGGGGCAGGCACAGACACCGTAATTGTGGAAGGTATTAAAAGATTAAGTGGAGGTACCTTTAGAGTCATGCCTGATCGCATTGAGACAGGCACCTACTTGGCGGCGGTGGCAGCGACAGGTGGAAAAGTAAAGGTTAACAAAACATGTCCAGAAACATTAGAGGCGGTACTACACAAGCTGGAAGAAACTGGCGCTCTTATTACTGTTGGTGACGATTGGATTGAGCTTGATATGCAAGGCCGACGACCTAAAGCTATCAGTTTAAAAACTGCACCCTATCCTGCTTTTCCCACCGATATGCAAGCTCAGTTGACAGTACTTAATGCAGTATCTGAGGGACTCGGTATTATTACCGAAACGATATTTGAAAACCGTTTAATGCAAGTTCAAGAACTTAATCGAATGGGTGCTAACATTGTTGTGGAAGGAAATTCTGCCATCGTCACAGGCGTTGAGAAACTCACCGGTGCGCAAGTAATGGCATCAGATCTGAGAGCATCCGCAGCTCTAGTCATTGCAGGAATGGTGGCGGAGGGAGAGACTATTATTGATAGAATCTACCATATTGATCGAGGCTATGAGTGTATAGAAGATAAGTTGAGATTATTAGGAGCAAACATTAGGCGAGTTCCAGGGTAGAGACAACCAAAAAAACAAACAAAAGCTGTAAGTGAGTTAACTATAAAACCATGACACAAATTACTTTAGCATTGACCAAGGGCCGCATATTAAAGGAAACCTTGCCTCTTCTTAAAAAAGCTGGGATTGAACCTGTTGAAGATATATTTGCAAGCCGAAAATTAGTATTTCCTACGACTGTAAAAGGAACCAGGCTACTTATTTTACGCGGCTCAGATGTGCCCACCTATGTTCAATTTGGGGCTGCAGATATAGGGATTGCCGGAAAAGATGTTCTGCTTGAAGATCAAGGTGATGGTTACTATGAACCACTTGATTTAGGTATTGCACGGTGCCAGTTAATGACTGCCGTGCCCAAGGGTGTATCTTCCCAGAATGGTCGTCTGCGGGTTGCAACCAAATATATTAATGTCGCTCGTCGCTTCTATGCGGAGCAGGGACGTCAAGCCGATCTTATAAAACTATACGGTGCCATGGAGCTAGCGCCGATACTGGATCTGGCTCATGAAATAGTGGATATTGTTGACACCGGTAATACACTTAAAGCCAACGGCCTTGAAACACGCGATCACATTGCTGACATCAGCGCTCGATTAATTGTTAATAAGGCTGCCTTTAAAACTAAATTTAATGCCATTCAATCTATAGTCAACAATCTGAGTAAGAGTATTTCAAAATGAGTGATGTTGATGCCAAGCAAATGTGCGATATCCTTCGATTAAATGCAAAAGATTCGGAATTCTCAGCTGCTCTTGATTCGTTGATCTCTTGGAATTCTGTCTCTAACACTGATGTTGAGGCAATTGTCCGCGCTATTATTACTGATGTGCGTCAGCGGGGTGACAGTGCGTTACTTGAATACACCAACCGTTTTGACCGCCGTGATTGCAGCGATTTCTATGAGCTTTGTATTGATAAAGAGCAAATGAATGATGCTTTAAAAACTATTGATGATAAAACCCGACAAGCGCTTCAACAAGCAGCGGAACGCATACAAGATTATCATACCCATCAGCTTCAATCGTCTTGGGAGTATGAGGAGTCAAATGGAACTATTTTAGGGCAGCAAATTTCCGCTATTGAGCGGGTAGGAATATATGTGCCGGGCGGAAAAGCCAGTTATCCATCTTCAGTTTTGATGAATGCAATTCCTGCTCAAGTAGCGGGTGTTGAAGACATTATTATGGTGGTGCCTGCACCTGAGGGTGTGCTTAGCCCTATAGTTCTTGCCGCGGCTGCCATAGCAGGGGTGACCAAAATATTTACCATTGGTGGCGCTCAAGCGATTGCTGCGCTTGCTTATGGAACAGAGAGTGTCCCAAAAGTTGATAAAATAGTTGGCCCCGGCAACAGTTATGTCGCAACAGCTAAGCGGTTTGTTTTTGGCACCGTCGGTCTTGATATGGTTGCAGGGCCCAGTGAAATATTAGTGATTTGTGATGGTAAAACCGATCCCGATTGGGTGGCCATGGACCTGTTCTCCCAAGCTGAGCATGATGAGCAAGCACAGTCGATACTGATCAGTTGGGATGCGGAGTTTATAGATTCGGTACATAAAAGTATGACTAAGCTACTACCTCAGATGGAGCGTGCGGCTATTATAGAAAAATCCCTAAGTAATCGCGGTGCTCTGATACTGGTGGCTGATGAACAGCAAGCGATTGACATAGCAAATCGTATCGCGCCAGAACATCTAGAACTGTCTGTTGCAGAGCCTAAAACATGGTTGCCTAAGATTCGTCATGCAGGGGCTATTTTTCTGGGCCGACATACCGCAGAAGCTCTGGGAGACTACTGTGCAGGACCTAACCATGTGTTACCGACCTCAGCAACATCGCGTTTCTCCTCGCCATTAGGTGTTTATGATTTCCAAAAAAGAAGTTCAATTGTGTATTGCTCTGAACAGGGTGCGTCAGACCTGGGTAGCATAGCGTCCGTTTTAGCGCGAGGCGAGTCATTGACTGCTCATGCGCGCTCTGCGGAATATCGTATCAAGGATGGCGGCCGTAATGAGTAAATATTGGAGTAATCTGGTTAGACGGTTACAACCATACACGCCAGGAGAGCAGCCGCGAAGATCGGACATCACCAAGTTAAATACTAACGAGAATCCCTTTGCGCCATCGCCCTCAGTGATGGCGGCGATTCAAGCTCAGTTAACCGATGACCTGCGCCTCTATCCACCACCAGAGGCGGATCAACTGAAGAATACAATCGCTGACTATTTTTCATTGCGCCCGGAGCAAGTGTTCTTGGGTAATGGTTCGGACGAGGTTTTGGCTCATGTGTTTAACGGCTTGTTGCGCAAAGATCTTCCGTTACTATTCCCCGATATCACTTACAGTTTTTATCCTGTGTTTTGTCAGCTCTATGATATTCAATTTGAAAAAATTCCATTGACCAGTGACCTGTGCATCGATGTTAAAGATTATCATCGGGGCAATGGGGCCATTATCTTTCCGAATCCCAATGCGCCCACGGGTGATCTTTTAGCATTAGACGCGATTAAAGCGCTGTTGCAATCCAATGTTGACTCAGTTGTCGTTATTGATGAGGCCTATATTGATTTTGGTGGTGTTTCCGCGGTCTCTTTAATAAATGATTACCCTAATTTATTGGTGGTCCAAACTATGTCCAAGTCCCGCAGTTTAGCGGGCATGCGTATTGGCTATGCATTGGGTTCATCTGAATTGATCGAGGGCCTTGATAGAGTAAAAAATAGCTTCAACTCCTATCCACTTGGGCATTTACAAATTGCTGCTGGTATTGCAGCGTTTGAAGATAAAGCATACTTTCAACAAACCTGTAATCAAGTCATTCAAAGTCGCACAAGTTTGACGGGTTCCCTAGAAGAGATCGGCTTTGAGGTTTTGCCATCCAAGGGAAATTTTGTATTTGTACGTCACCAGCATTATGAAGCTGCAATAGTGGCGAAAAAACTGCGAGATAAGGGAATTTTTGTACGACATTTTGATCAAGAACGAATTCGTGAATTTTTGCGCATAAGTGTAGGCACTGAAGATCAGCATCAGCAGCTACTAGACACATTGAAGAACCTGATAAACCAGCATCTTATGAAATAATTGCGGATTATTTTTTCAGTGTTCGATCACCGGCGATTACGGTAAACCTGATTACCTCTTCGCCTCTCAATACATCTAATTTTAGCGATTGTCCTGGACGAACATTGGTGATTTGAGCAATACTTTTATTTGGATCAGTGACAGCTATACCATCAATTCTTAAAATAATATCATTGACCATCAGACCACTTTTAGATGCTGGTCCATCAGATGTAAGATCAGTAATAACGAAAGCTTTTTCAAAACCGAAGGTGGTGTAGGCTTCTTTAGATGCTTCAAAAAAGTCAGCATTGACGCCCAGCCATCCTCGCACAGTTCGGCCAAACCGAACGATATCGTTGAGTACTTTCACCGCAGCATCTGCAGGAATTGCAAAACTAATACCACTAGCGCCTACACCGTTGAGGGTTGCTGTGTTTATGCCTAACAAATTTCCATAGACATCTACTAAGGCTCCGCCTGAACTACCAGCGCTAATGTCTGCATCTGTTTGAATAAAATTTTCAAAGTTATTTAATCTAAGCCCGTTCCTGCCCTTTGCGCTCACAATACCTTGAGTTACAGATTGTCCAATACCCGAGGGGTTTCCAATGGCTAAAACAATATCACCTATTCTTGCTTGTGATGGATTACCAACAGCGATTGGCTCTAAATTTGGTAGTGCGATTTTAAGCACGGCTAAATCTATTTCTGTATCAATACCTACAACCATTGCTGGTGCTTGTCGGCCATCGTGTAACAAAACTAATATACTAAGTGCTCCATCAATAACATGATGATTGGTTAAAATGAGTCCGTTAGACTGCATGATCACTCCAGAACCTAGAGAGTTTCTTGAGGTCGAAACGTTGCTTGAAAGCGCTTTTTTTTCAGTATAAATATTTACTACAGAGGGTGCTGCCTCCGCAACTGCTGAAGCATAGGAAACAGCGCCCATCCAATTTTTGTTTAATGTTGGCTTGCTGGATACGATTAAACTATCGTCTGGTGGGCTCATAGACACACGTAGCTGAGGTATTGCGAACATTAACATCGCAGCAACGAACAGGCCGAGGATCACCGGTTTGATGATAAAGTCGATCACTAATTGTTGGTTTTTGCGGTTGCTCACTTCGGCCTCTAAAACGTTATTTTTTCAAGTCAGTAAAGATTACTTAACAATTAAAGTAAAAGATTATTGTCTCAGCAAGTTTGACAGTTTTGGGTTTGGCTTCAAAGACGCTCTAAAAATCAGCAGAACGTGCCCTATAGATTGTATGAGTTGTGCTTTGTGAGAGAGGCAAATTTCATCAGTCATCGTCTTCTTGGCATCTCTGTCGCCGACAGCGAGTTTCAATTTGATCAGTTCATGATCACTCAATGCACGGTCAATCTCTAAATTGACTGATTCAGTAAGACCTTTACTGGCGATAGTGACAACGGGTTTAAGATTGTGCCCTAAACGCCGTAAATGTTTTTTATCTGTGGTGGAACTTGTCATAATGCTAAACCCAATAATTAATATGTGTATTCTAACGAAAATAAGCTCATGACGAAATCTAAAAATCGCAGTTGGATCCAGCAACATGTCAAAGATCCTTATGTAAAACAATCGCAGGCGGACGGTTACCGTTCGCGGGCCAGCTATAAACTATTAGAAATTGTAAACAAAGACCGGCTAATCCGATCCGGCATGACAGTCGTAGATTTAGGATCTGCACCTGGCGGTTGGTCTCAGGTTGCGGCACGACTGGTTGGAGATCGAGGGAGAGTGCACGCCCTAGATATTTTACCGATGGATCCGATCGCCGGCGTTGATTTTGTACAAGGCGACTTCACTGAGGCTGAAATTTTTCGTGAACTCTCAGAACTCATTGAAAATCGTCCAGTGGACCTTGTAATTTCTGATATGGCCCCCAACTTAAGTGGTAATAGGGCAGTAGATCAGCCGGCAGTAATGTATCTTGTAGAGTTGGCTATGGAAATGGCCCAAAATGTTCTCACAAAAGATGGCGTGTTTATCGCCAAGCTCTTTCAGGGTGAGGGCTTTGATACATTTGTACTGGAGGTTAGAAAACTGTTTAATAGAGTGTCGTTGACTAAACCAGACGCGTCAAGATCAAAGTCTAGAGAGGTTTATCTAGTCGCTAAGGGCTTAAAAGCTGATTAAAGAGGAATGTAAATTGAACGATTTGGCAAAAAATTTAATTGTATGGCTCGTTTTAGCGGCGATTCTGATGTCGGTCTTCAATGGCTTGTCTCAGGAGCCTGAAAAAGAAACCCTTGACTATTCGTCGTTTTTGATTGAATTACAAAACGATCGTATCAGTCAGGTAATCACCATGGACGAAATAATCTATGGCGAACGTAATGATGGCAGTGCGTTTAAAACCGTGCGTCCTGATATTCCAGATGCCAAGCTTATGGATGATCTGATGATCCATAATGTGAAAATTATTGGCAAAGAAGCAGAAAAGCCAAGTTTTATTTCCCAACTGTTTTTTGCTGCGTTTCCTATTTTACTCATTCTCGCAATATTTATGTTTTTCATGCGTCAGATGCAAGGTGGTGGCGGTGGTAAGGGTGGTCCCATGAGCTTTGGTAAGAGCAAAGCTAAGCTGCTTACTGGCGATCAGATTAACACCACATTTGCAGATGTTGCCGGGGTTGATGAAGCGAAAGAAGATGTTGGTGAGTTAGTTGAGTTTTTGAGTGATCCAAGCAAGTTTCAGCGCCTGGGTGGCCGCATTCCAAAGGGAGTGCTGATGGTAGGTCCTCCGGGAACAGGCAAGACGCTGTTGGCAAAGGCTATTGCTGGTGAAGCCAAGGTACCTTTCTTTTCGATTTCTGGATCTGATTTTGTTGAGATGTTTGTAGGTGTCGGTGCTTCACGGGTCCGAGATATGTTTGAGCAAGCAAAAAAACAAGCACCCTGCATTATTTTCATTGATGAGATCGATGCTGTTGGTCGACACCGAGGCGGTGGTTATGGCGGCGGAAACGATGAACGAGAGCAAACGCTGAATCAATTACTGGTGGAGATGGACGGTTTTGAAGGTAGTGAAGGCGTCATTGTTATTGCAGCTACTAACCGGCCAGATGTGCTTGACAAAGCGTTGCTGCGTCCGGGCCGCTTTGACCGCCAGGTTTATGTTGGCCTGCCTGATATTCGAGGCCGCGAACAAATCCTCAAAGTGCATTCTCGCAAAGTTCCCTTGGATGACTCTATCGATCTAGCGATTTTGGCACGAGGCACGCCAGGGTTTTCCGGGGCAGACCTTGCAAACTTAGTGAACGAAGCGGCCCTTTTCTCTGCTCGAGGAAATCGTCGTGTAGTGACGATGGAAGAGTTTGAAAAGGCGCGTGACAAAATTATGATGGGCGCCGAGCGGCGGTCCATGGTGATGTCGGAAAAGGAAAAGACAAACACCGCCTACCATGAAGCCGGTCATGCGATTATTGGCCGTTTAGTGCCCGAGCATGATCCGGTTCACAAGGTTACTATTATTCCTCGTGGCAGAGCACTTGGTGTCACTCAGTACCTTCCCGAAGAAGACCGGTATAGTATGAATCGCACACAGTTGTTTAGTCAGCTGTGTAGTTTATTTGGTGGTCGCAT